>NZ_JBDPLT010000032.1:0-84016 GCF_039871775.1 Plantactinospora sp. B5E13 | reverse complement strand
CCCCTGGACGACCGGCCCGCTGCCGGGGAAAGGAAGATCTTGGACAGCTACCTCTGGACGGTCGTGATCGCGGTCGGCGCGGCGGTGTTCGCGCTCGTCGTGGTGGAACTGGTCCACCGGATCGTGCGCCGGCTCGGCCGGCGCTCCGTACTGCTCGCCGAGTTGTCCGAGCACGCCCACCGTCCGTTCCAGGTGGCGGCCACCGTGGTCGCGCTGCAGTTCGGCATCCGGTTCAGCACCGGGTACGGCGTCGGCACACACTGGCGCCGGACCCTGCTGCACCTGCTCGTCCTGGCCGTCATCGCGACCGTCGCCTGGCTGGTCGCGTCGTTGCTGCTGGTCACCGAGGACACCGCGCTGGCCCGGTTCCGGATCGACGTGCCGGACAACCGGCAGGCGCGCCGGATCCGGACCCAGATCGTCATGCTGCGCCGGATCACCATCGCGGTCATCGTGGTGCTCACCGTCGGCGTCATGCTGATGACCTTCCCCGGGGTCCGGGGCATCGGCGCGAGTGTGCTCGCCTCGGCCGGGGTGATCGGCGCGATCGCCGCGCTGGCCGCGCAGAGCGTGCTCGGCAACGTCTTCGCCGGGGTCCAGCTCGCGTTCAGCGACGCGGTCCGGCTCGACGACGTGGTGGTGGTCGAGGGGGAGTGGGGGCGGATCGAGGAACTGACCCTCAGCTACGTCGTGGTGCAGATCTGGGACGACCGGCGGCTGATCCTGCCGACGTCGTACTTCACCACGAAGCCGTTCCAGAACTGGACCCGTACCCAGGCCGCCGTGCTCGGCACCGCCGAGTTCGAGGTCGACTGGTCGGTGGATGTCCAGGCGATGCGGGAGGAACTGCGTCGCCTGGTCGAGGGGACCGAGTTGTGGGACGGGCGGACCTGCGTACTGCAGGTCACCGACGCGGTCGGCGGTGTGGTCCGACTGCGGGCCCTGGTCAGCGCGGGTGACGCGCCGCGGCTGTGGGACCTGCGCTGCCTGGTCCGGGAGCACCTGGTCGGGTGGCTGCGTGACCAGCGGCCGACGGCGCTGCCCCGGCTGCGTACCGAGGTCGGCGACGCGTCCGGCCGGCTGCCCTGGCAGTGGACGCGGCCACCGGCCCCCACCTCGGCGCCGTCCGGACGCCAGCCCGCCGGACGGCGTACGACGGAACACGAGCCTCCGGACGACGCCCGCCTCTTCGGTGGCGACGACGACGGCGAGGCGCGCAGCAGTGCCTTCCTCGGTCCGGACGAACCGGCGGAGGCCCCGCCGCGCTGACCCGCCCCGCCGCGCCCGGTTCGCCGTACCACCCTTCCGACCTGCCCGATCAGCCGTCATCGGGCCGGTCCGTGGCGGACACTTACGACAACGGAACTCCGCGGGGCGGTCCGGACCGCCCCGGGCGAGGCGGAGCGGCGAACCGGGGGTGCCGGGTGTGCTGTCGGCACGCCGCCTCCCGGTCCGGACATCAGGATTGAACGGCGGGCGACCGGGGCATACACCCCAGGGACCGGATGAGGAGGACAGCATGGCTGATGTCGTACGCGATTCCGCCCGACCGGTCGCGGAGCAGTCCACCGCGGAACTGGTGCAGCGCGCGACCGAGCAGCTGTCGCGGCTGGTCCGCGACGAGTTGGCGTTGGCCCGGATCGAGCTCGCCGAGAAGGGGCGGCAGGCCGGGATCGGGGCGGGGCTGTTCGGCGGTGCCGGGGTGCTGGCCCTCTGCGGGCTCGGCGTGCTGGCCGCCGCCGCGGTGCTGGCACTCGCGCTGGTGCTGCCCGGTTGGGCGGCGGCGCTGGTGGTGGCGGGAGGACTGTTCCTGGTCGCCGGTGTGGTCGCGTTGACCGGGCGACGGCGGCTCCGTCGGGCGGTGCCGCCGGTGCCGACCGCGACGGCGGACAGTCTCCGGGCCGACGTACGGGTGGTCGCCTCCGCGGTGCGGGACAGGGGACAGGCATGAACCGCAGCAACGGAAGCGGCAATCCCGAGGCGCTACGGGCCGAGATCCGGCAGACCCGGGCCGAACTCGGCGAGACGGTGCAGGCGCTGGCGGCCAAGGCGGACGTCAAGGCGCGGATCAGGGGATCGGCGGCGCAGACCCGCGCCCGGATGCGACAGCGGGCCGCGCGGACCACGACGTCGGTCCGGACCTCCGTGCACGACGCCGGATCGGTGGCGCTGCGGCATCCGGTGCCCTGGGTGGTCGCCGCCGCCGGAGCGCTCGCGCTGGCGGCGTTGCTGCTGGTGGCCCGGGCAAGACGAGGGTGACCGGCCCGGCCACCGGCGGTTGAGGTATCCGACCGGCCCGGGCCCGTCGGATGAGGTATCCGACCGACGACCGGTCGGTCCGGGTGGGGCCTGAGGGAGGGCACGCGAATGAGCAGGACGGTCAGCAAGGTGGCCTACCGACCGGTGGGCATCCTGCTGGGCATGGCCGCCGGGGTGGCGGCCGGTGCGGTGTTCCGACAGGTGTGGAAGTTCGCCTCCGGCGACGGTGACGCCCCGGACGCCACGGACGAGCACCGGGGCTGGGGCGAGATCCTGGCCGCCGCGGCGCTGCAGGGAGCGATCTTCGCGGTGGTCCGGGCCGCCGTGGACCGTGGCGGCGCGGTCGGCGTCCGGCGGGTCACCGGTCGCTGGCCCGACTGACCGTCGGCGGCTCCACCGGTCGCTGGACCGGCCGACCGGGCGGTCGTGAGTACGCTTCGGCTATGCGACGATCCCTCGCGCTCGCCGGGGCGCTGTCCCTGCTGCTCGCCCTCTCCACCGCCTGCACCGGGGACCGGACGCCGGCGCCGGCCGGGGAGACCGGCGCCGCCTCCTCGCTGCCGCGGGCCGACGAACTGCTGACGGCCGCGGCGACCGAGTTGAGGACGGTGCGGAGCGCGCGGTTCACCATCACCACCGACGGCTCGGCCACCCTGCTCGACATCAGCTCCGCCGAGGGCGTGCTCACCGCCGACGGTGAGGCGGAGGGGACCGCACGGCTCAGCCAGGCGGGTGCGCCGCTGCGCCTGTCGTTCGTGGTCAAGGGCGACAGCCTGTACGTCAACGGCCTCACCAGGGGCTGGCAACGGGTGCCGTTGTCGGTCGCCGCCAGCATCTACGACCCCTCCGCGATCCTCTCCACCGACCGGGGGGTGGCCAACCTGGTGGCCACGGCCAGCGGCAGCACCGAGGCCCGGGAGAGCATCGACGGCGTACCGGCGTACCGGATCCGTGGCACCCTGCCCGGTGCCGCCCTCGCGACACTGGCCCCCGGGGTCGACGGCGACGTCGTCGGCACGCTCTGGATCGGCGTCGACCGGCCACTGCTGCACCGGGTCACGTTCCCCGGGCCGGGCGGGTCCGGCACGGTGACCGTGACCTTCTCGGACTACGACATCCCGGTGACCATCCGCACCCCACGGTGACCGTCGTTCCACCGTTTACCAGCAGCTTCGGCACGGGTTCGGCGGGCGTACGCCCTGCCCTCCGGTCGATGGCCGGCGGGCGTCCGACGGTCTTCTCAGGTCACATGTCGGAGAATTTCGTCGGGTAGGCTATGCGAAGTTTTTGCGTACGTGGTTTGCTGTTCCACGCTGTTGAGACAGTGTGGGTCGAGGGAAGTCCTCCTTCGTGGGGGCCGACTCAAGGCGCCGCTGCTCGAAAACGGCCAACCGGCCGCACGGCGTGCTCGGCCGCCAGTTTTAGAAGGAGATACACATGGCGCAGGGAACCGTGAAGTGGTTCAACGCAGACAAGGGCTTCGGCTTCATCACCGTCGACGGCGGGGGTGCTGACGTGTTCGTCCACTTCTCGGCCATCCAGACCAGCGGCTACCGCACGCTGGAGGAGAACCAGCGGGTGGAGTTCGAGATCGCTCAGGGCCAGAAGGGGCCGCAGGCTGAGCAGGTTCGCCCCATCTGATTCCGTGACGGCCGGTGCCCCGGCCTAGGGTGACGATTCATACGGATCCACGTCGAGCCCCGCAGGTGCGGGGCTCGACGCGTGTCCGGGGGCCGGATGTCCGGAGCCGGCCGGATCGTCCACTCAGGACGTGGAGCCCGGAAACGCCGAACCCCGGGACGGCGGACCGTCGGCGCGGGCGCGCAGGCCGACCCGGAGCAGGACCACCCCGGCGGCCACCAGCAGCGGGCCGACGACCGCCAGCACCGTCTCGCCGGTCAGCACACTGCCGGCCAGCCGGCCCAGCCCCTGCAGGGTCCAGAGCGCGCCGACGACGATCGCGAGCAGCCCCAGCGTGAGCGGGAGCCAGCCGCGCATCGTCGTCCCCTCTCCGGCCGGGGCGGGCCCGGCGTCCTCCGGCGTACTCACCAGCGGTGGTGGACCTGGGGGCGGATCAGCTCGTCGTAGACGTTCGCGACCGTCTTCACCGCCTCGGCCGGCAGTGGGGACAGGTCGGCGGCGGCCACGTTCGCCCGGGCCTGGTCGGCGTTGCGGGCACCGGGGATCACCACGGTGACGCCCGCCTGGTCGAGGATCCACCGGAGGGCGAACTGCGCCATCGTGGCGCCGTCCGGGACCAGCGGGAGCAGCCGGCGTACGGCGTCCAGCCCGGTCCGGTAGTCCACTCCGGAGAAGGTCTCGCCGACGTCGAACGCCTCGCCGTGCCGGTTGTAGGTGCGGTGGTCGTCGGCACCGAAGGTGGTGTTCTCGTCGTACCGGCCGGAGAGCAGCCCGCTGGCCAGCGGGACCCGGGCGATGATGCCGACCCCGGCGGCGGACGCGGCGGGCAGGACCCGCTCCAGCGGCTTGTGGCGCAGGGCGTTGAGGATGATCTGCACGCTGGCCACCCCGGGCCGGGCGATCGCGGCGAGCGCCTCGTCGCAGGTCTCCACGCTGACCCCGTACGCCCGGATCCGTTCCTCGGCGACCAGGGTGTCCAGGGCGTCGAAGACCGCGTCGGTGTGGAACACCGGGGTGGGCGGGCAGTGCAACTGCACGAGGTCGAGGACGTCGACGCCGAGGTTGCTTCGGGAGCGGTCGGTCCAGGCCCGGAAGTTCTCCAGCGTGTACGCCTCGGGGGTCTGCGGCACCCGGCGGCCCATCTTGGTGGCGACGGTGAGCCCGGCGTCGGGGCGCTGGCGCAGGAACCGGCCGATCAGTTGCTCACTGCGTCCGTCGCCGTAGACGTCGGCGGTGTCCAGGAAGGTGACGCCACCGTCGACGGCGGCGTCCAGGATGGCCAGGGCCTCGGATTCGCTGACCTGGCCCCAGTCGGCGCCGAGTTGCCAGGCGCCGAGTCCGACGACGCCGACCAGACGGTCCAGGCGTGCAAAGTTGCGTTGTTCCACGGCGGGAAGCCTATCCCGGGAGTGGTGCCGGACGGTCCGGGGCCGGACGGCGTACGCTTAGCAAGACGTACGTACGGTATGGCATGGTCCGGGAGCTGGGAAATCTACCGGCGCGGAGTGGAGGACGTCATGTGGGATCCGACCAGTTACCTCAGGTACGGCGACGAACGGTCCCGGCCGTTCCACGACCTGCTCGCCCGGATCGGGGCGCAGCGGCCGCGTACCGTCGTCGACCTCGGCTGCGGCCCCGGCAACCTGACCCTCACCCTGGCGGACCGGTGGCCCGGTGCCCGGGTCCTCGGCCTGGACTCGGCCCCCGAGATGATCGAGGCGGCCGTCGCCCGGAAACGGCCTGCCGCGTCCGCCGGTCGGATCGAGTTCTCCGTGGCCGACGTCCGGGACTGGGTGCCCGGCCCCGACGTCGACGTGGTGGTCTGCAACGCCGTGCTGCAGTGGGTTCCCGGTCACCGGGAGTTGCTGCGGCGCTGGGCCCGGGACCTGCCCGCCGGCGCCTGGCTCGCGGTCCAGGTCCCCGGCAACTTCGACGCCCCCTCGCACCGCACGCTGCGCACCCTCGCCGCCGAACCCCCCTGGCGCGACGTGGTCGCCCCGGTGCTCCGCCACGGTCCCGCCGGCGGGACCGGCCTGCCGGATCCGCACCCGCCGGTCGCCGTCGGATCCGGTGACCCGGTGGGGCGGGCGTCCGGATCCGACGGGCCGGTCGACGACGCGGAGGGCTACGCCACGCTGCTGACCGACGCGAACTGCCAGGTCGACGCCTGGGAAACTAACTACGTGCACCTGCTACCGGCTCGCGACGACGCCGTACACCCGGTCCTGAGCTGGTTGGAGGGGACCGGACTGCGGCCGGTCCGAGCCGTCCTCGACGACGCCGCGTGGACGGACTTCCGCCGCGTGCTCGGCGACCGGCTCTCGGCCGCCTACCCGGTCCGAAACGGGTTGGTGTCCTTCCCGTTCCGCCGTATCTTCTTCGTCGCCCGTACCGGCGCCCGATCCTAGGGAGAGATCTCCGTGACCGACCTGTCGGCCTTCATCGCCGGACTACCCAAGGCCGAACTCCACGTCCACCACGTCGGTTCCGCGTCGCCACGGATCGTGGCGGAACTCGCCGCCCGGCACGAGGGCCGGACCCGGGTGCCGGCCGATCCGGAGGCGCTCGCCGGCTACTTCGAGTTCCGGGACTTCGCCCACTTCGTCGAGATCTACCTCAGCGTCGTCGACCTGATCCGCGACCAGGACGACGTCCGGCTGCTCACCTTCGAGGTGGCCCGGGAACTGGCCCGGCAGCAGGTCCGGTACGCCGAACTGACCGTCACGCCGTACTCGCACGTGCACCGGGGGATCCCGGCGCCGGCGTTCTGCGAGGCGATCGAGGACGCCCGGGTCGCGGCCGAGGCGGAACTCGGCGTGGTGCTGCGCTGGTGCTTCGACATCCCGGGCGAGGCGGGACTTCCGGCGGCCGAGCAGACCCTGCGGATCGCCCTCGACGAGCGACCGGACGGGCTGATCAGTTTCGGGCTGGGCGGTCCCGAGATCGGCGTACCCCGGCCGCAGTTCAAGCCGTACTTCGACCAGGCGCGGGCGGCCGGGCTGCGCTCCGTACCGCACGCCGGCGAGACCACCGGGCCGGAGACGGTCTGGGACGCGCTGCGTGAGCTCGGCGCCGAGCGGATCGGGCACGGCATCTCCGCGGCCCGCGACCCGCGACTGCTCGAGTACCTCGCCGAGCGGCAGATTCCGCTGGAGGTCTGCCCCACCTCGAACGTCCGGACCCGGGCGGTGACCACGATCGAGAATCACCCGCTGCCCCGGCTCGTCGAGGCCGGTGTGCTGGTGACCATCAACTCGGACGACCCGCCGATGTTCGGTACCACCCTGAACGACGAGTACGCGGTCGCCGCCCACCTGCTCCGCCTGGACCCTGCCGGGCTGGCCGGGCTGGCCCGTAACGCGGTCACGGTGTCGTTCCTGCCGGAGCCGGAGAAGGCCAAGCTGACCGCCGAGATCGACGCCTACCTCGCCTCGGCCTGACGCCCGTTTCGACCGTCCTGGTCCGCCCTGCCGTCGGGAGGGGTCGCTTCCGCGTCGCCGGCCAGCGCCCGGCGCCAGGAAGGGCCCCTTCCCGGCACCGAACACGTAGGCTGGCCCGGCGCGGGGTGCTGCGGGCGGCCGCGCCGGGCCAGCGATCAGGGGGGCGACACTGCCCGTGGCGGCGGTCGGTGAACGACGCCGCCGGTGTGGTGCTGATCGCGCGCGGCGGGAACCTGGTGTGGGGGACCGTGTCCCCGCCGCGCGCGTGACTCCCCGGGCCGGGTTGGGGCGGACATCTGTGGGTTGTGGCCCGGTGGAGCGGGATGGGATCGCCTCTGATCGTGCCAGCGGGCGGGCCGGGGTGGTCCGTCGTTAAGCCAGTCCTAAGGAAGACTTGCGGCCAACCAGAACTTTGCTCGGTTCAACTGTCCGAGCCCTGCCGACCCCAGCGCCGGCGGGTGCCGGAATCCCGTTCCCGGGCGAGCCGTCCGACCAGCCCGAACCGGCTCACCTGGCGCGGCGCCGCGTCCGGATCGGCCAGCAGCATCACCACACTGGCGCCGCCGAGCCGGGCCCGGTCGATGCTGACCGAGCCGTGCGCCTGCTGGGCCACCCGGCGGGCGATGTCCAGCCCCAGCCCGGTCGAGCCCTGGTCGCTGGCGCCCCGGCGTAGCGCCCGGTCCGGATCCGCGATGCCCGGTCCGGCGTCGTCGACCCGGATCGCGACGTAGCCGTCCCGGCGGGAGACCGCGACCTCGAAGGCGGTGCCCTGCGGGGTGTACCGGAACACGTTGCCCAGCACCGCGTCCAACGCCGCCGCCAGCTCGGCCCGGGGGACCGGGACCGGGATCCGGGTGTGCGCGCCGAGCACCCGGTGGTCGCGGTTCTGGTCACCGGCGAGCGCGGACCAGAACACCATCCGGTCCCGGACCACCTCGCTGGCGTCGCAGTCACCCGGCGCCGCCTCCTGGGTGATCGTCTTGCGGGTCGTGTTGATCAGTACGTCGATCTCGCCCTCCAGCGTCACGATCGCCTGCCGGATCCGTCGGATGGTCCGTCGGCGGTCGAGTTCGGCGGCGCTGAACGAGCCGACACTGGTGTCGTCGGAGTCGAGCGCGTCGGCGTCGAGGCGCAGTACGGTCAGCGGCGTACGCAGCCGGTGTGACAGGTCGGCGACGAGTTCCCGTTCGTCGGTGCGGGAGACGACCAGCCGGTCGGCCATCCGGTTGAAGGCGTACCCGGCCTCGGCCAGTTCCCGGGGACCGCTGGGCTGGATCCGTACCCCGAGGTCACCGTTCCCGACCGCGAGTGCGGCCTGGACCAGCCCCCGGGCCGAGGCGACCGCCCGGGCGGCCAGCCGGTCCACCACGATCACCGAGGCCACCACCAGCCCGATCGCGACCAGGATCAGGATCAGCCAGGTGCCCCCGGTCCCCGCGGTCAGCGCAGCCTCGGTGACGAAGACCTCGACGACCAGGACCCGGCCGGCGACCGGCACCGGCTCCAGTCGGACCACCCCGCCCGGCACGTCCGCGACGACCGGGGTGCCCTCCCGGACCGCCCGGTCGACGTCGGCCGCCTCGGCGCGCGGGGTGCCGCCGGTGTCCAGGCCGTGCACGACCGGTGGGGCCGCCGCGTTGGCACCGGCGGTGCTGATCACCTGGCGTACCGCCGCCGGGTCGGCGCTGACCGACAACGCACCCCGGACCAGCGCGCTGCGTCGGGCCGCGTCGCCGAGCGCCTCCTGCCGGGCGTCGCGCTGCAACGCCGTACCGAGGGGGATCAGGAAGGCCAGTGCGACGATGGTGGTCATCCCGGCGCCGAGGTACGCCAGGGCGAGCCTCAGTCCGGTACCACCAACCGGAACCCGACCCCCCGCACGGTGCGCAGGTAGCGCGGCTTCGCCGCGGACTCGCCCATTTTGCGGCGGAGCCAGTACAGGTGCACGTCGATGGTCTGATCCTCGCCGACCGATGGCTGCCGCCATACCTCCTCCAACAGTTCCCGGCGGGACACGACGCGGCCGGGTCGGGCCGCGAGGTAGGCCAGCAGGTCGAATTCCTTACGGGTCAGGGCCAGCGGCACCCCGTCCAGGTGGGCGCTGCGTTCGCCGACGTCGACCCGGAGCCCGCCGACGGCGTGCACCGCCGGCTCCACCGTGCGGCTGGCCCGGCCGACCCGGCGCAGCACGGTGGTGATCCGCGCGTCGAGGTGCGCCCCGGTGAAGGGTTTCACCATGTAGTCGTCGGCGCCGGCGCGCAGCAGCCGGACGATCGCCTGCTCGTCGTCGCGGGCGGTGGCGATGATGATCGGTACGTCGGTGATGCCACGCAGCATGCGCAGCGCGTCGGCGCCGTCCAGGTCGGGCAGCCCGAGATCGAGGACGACCAGGTCGGGGGTCTGGGCGGCTACCCGGCGCAGGGCATCGAGCGCCGTACCGACCGCGTGCACCGCGTGCCCGCGGTCGGCCAGGGAGCGCAGCATCGCTCCGCGTACGACATGGTCGTCTTCGACCAAAAGCACCGTGGCCACCTGATGACCGTACTGCCCATGGCAAGTCGGGTGAATCGGCGGCCGGCGGGTCGGGGCGGTCCGGGGGCCGGCCCACCCCGACCGGCCCCCGGACCAGGGGCGACGCCCGGTCCGGGGCCCGGGTATCGACCCGGATCAGCCCAGACCGCAGGGCTGGCCGTTGAGCGTGACGTCGGTGGGCGGTGGGTTGACCCCGGTGTGGGTGCCGCTGAACCCGATCCCGACGGTGGCGCCGACGGCCAGGTTGCCGTTCCAGGACTCGTTCGTCGCGGTCACCGTCGTACCGGACTGGGACCACCGCGCCGACCAGCCCTGGACCATCCGCTGCCCGGTCGAGGGGAAGGTGAAGGTCAGGGTCCAGCCGGTGAGTGCGGTCGGGCCGGTGTTGCGGATCGTCACGTTCGCGGTGAACCCGGGATCCCACTGGTCGACCCGGAAGGTGACCTGGCAGGCCGGCCCGCCGGTCGTGGTCACGCTCGCCGTCGGCGAGGGCGCCGAGACGTTGCCGGCGGCGTCGACCGCGACCACCTGGAACTGGTACGTCGTCCCGGCAACCAACCCGGTGACCTGGTACGTCGTCCCGCTGGCGGTGCCGAGCAGGGTCTGGGTGCCGCCGCTGGTCCGGTACACCCGGTAGCCGGTGACGCCGACGTTGTCGGTGGCGGCCGGCCAGCTCAGGGTGGTGCCGGAGGCGGTGGTGCCGGTGGCGACCGGGGTGCCCGGAGCGGTCGGCGCGCTCGTGTCGACCGGCGGTTCGGGGTCGGAACCGCTGTCGTAGCCCAGCCCGAAGCCGTACGGGAAGAGCGGGGTCTTGCCGTCGCCGTCGTTGATCGGCTGCTGGCTGGCGCTCGTCATCCAGCTCACCGGCAGCCGGCCGGTCGGGGCGTACCCGCCGAAGAGTACGTCGGCGACGCCGGCTCCCTCGGTGCCGGGCAGCCAGGACGCGAGCAGGGCGGCCCAGTTCGGCACCTGCCCCGCGACGTCCAGCGGCCGGCCGGAGACCAGTACGACGATCACCGGCACCCCGGCGGCACGCAGTGTGTTCAGGGTGTTCAGGTCGGTGCTGTCCAACCCCATCCCGCTCGGCCGGTCACCACGCCCCTCGGCGTACGGCGTCTCGCCGACCACCGCGATCGCCGCCCGGTACGAGTTGTCGATCCCACTGCCGGAGCTGCTGTACGTGACCGTGGTCGACGGGTCGACCGCGTTGCGGATCCCCTGCAGGATGGAGGTGCCCGGGGTGATCGCCCCGCTGCCGCCCTGCCAGGAGATGGTCCAGCCGCCGCTGGCGTACCCGATGTTGTCGGCGCTCTTCCCGGCCACGAAGATCCGGTTGTCCGCCGGGTCCAGCGGCAGGATGTCGCCGTCGTTCTTCAGCAGCACCTGTGACCGGGCCACCGCCTCCCGGGCGAGTGCCCGGTGGGCGGCGCTGCCCACCGTCGGGGTGAACGACCGGTCGGCCAGCGGTCGTTCGAAGAGGCCCAGTTCGAACTTCTTCGTCAGGATCCGCCGGTTGGCGTCGTCGATCCGGGCCTGGCTGACCCGTCCGGCCTGCACCTCGGCCCGCAGCTGGGTGATGAACTGCCGCCAGCCGGTCGGCGCCATCACCATGTCGATGCCGGCGTTCACCGCCTGGCGTACCTCGGCGGCGGTGAAGCCGGTGGCGCCGTCGAGCTGGTCGATGCCGTTCCAGTCGGAGACGACGAAGCCGTCGAAGCCGAGTTCGCCCTTGAGCACGTCGTTGATCAGGTACGCGTGGCCGTGCAGCTTCTGTCCGTTCCAGCTGCTGTAGGAGATCATCACCGAGCCGACGCCCCGGCGGACCGCCTCGGCGAACGGCGGCAGGTGTACGGCCCGCAGTTCGGCCTCGGAGAGCTGGGTGTTGCCCTGGTCGGTGCCGTTGGTGGTGCCGCCGTCGCCGAGGTAGTGCTTGGCGGTGGCCAGGATCGAGCCCGGGGCGTCCAGGGTCGCGCCCTGCAGCCCGTCGACCACCGTGGTCATGGAGCTGACCAGGTCCGGCCGCTCGCCGAAGGACTCGTAGGAGCGGCCCCACCGGTCGTTGCGGACCACGCAGAGGCAGGGGGCGAAGGTCCAGTTGACGCCGGTGCCGGCGACCTCCTCGGCGGTGGCCCGGCCGATCCGGCGGACCAGGTCGGGGTCGCGGGTGGCGCCGAGGCCGATGTTGTGCGGGAAGATCGTCGCGCCGACCACGTTGTTGTGCCCGTGCACGGCGTCGGAGCCGTAGATCATGGGGATGCCCAGCGGGGTCGCCAGCGCGGCGTTCTGGAACCGGTCGTACATCTCCGCCCAGCTGGTGGCGGTGTTCGGGGTCGGTGCGGAGCCGCCGCCGGAGAGCACCGAGCCGAGCCGGTAGGTGGTGATGTCGGCCGGGGTGACCGAGGCCCGCTCGCCCTGGGTCATCTGGCCGATCTTCTCGTCCAGGGTCATCCGGGCCAGCAGGTCGTCGACCCGGTCCGGCACGGCGCGGCCCGGGTCCTGGTACGGCAGGGCGGCGGCGTCCGCCGGCGGGGCGGGTACGCCGACCCCGACCAGGGTCAACGCGGTGACGATCAGCAGGAGGCGGGGGAGCGCGACGGTTCGCGGGCGCACGGGAGGTCCTCTCGGGCGGGCGGGTTTCCGCACGTCCGGCGCCGCTCCCCGTCGTACGGGACCGCATGGATCGACAACTGTCGTTCGACCGGCTCGGACCGACCATATTCGGGAGCGCTCCCAGGGTCAACTGGGGTGTCGCCCGCCCGCCGCGGCCCCTGGCCCGGGCCGGCCGGTCACCGGGCCGGCGGCAGTTGCAGCACCCAGCGGTACGCCTGGACCAGTCCGGTGTCGAAACCGGCCGCCGAACCCCAGAGGAAGAGCCGGAACCGCCGGTACAGCGGCTCGCCCCAGCGTCGGGCGATCTCGTCCCGGGCGTCGTCCAGCCGACGCGCCCACTCCCGGCACGTCAGGTAGTAGTTGTGCCGGTCGTCGACCAGGCTCAGCAGCTCGAACGGGGAGTGCGCCACGTGCCGCAGGTACTGGTGCAGCAGCAGCGGGGCGGAGGCGCCCGGATAGACGTACCGCTTCATGAAGGTCGAGACGACGTGCTTGCGGCGCATCGCCAGCGCGTCGAGGTAGACCCGGCCGCCGGGACGGAGCAGTTCGGCGTACTTGCGCAGGGTGGTCCGGTAGTCCGGCAGGTGCTCGGTGACCCCCATGTTGACGATCGCGTCGTACCGTTCACCGGGCGAGTAGTTGAAGATGTGCTGCCGTACCACCTGGACCGGCAGCCGCTCCCGGGCGAACAGGTCGACCAGGTAACGCTCCGACTCCGCCGCCAGGGTCGTGGTGGTGACCCGGATGCCCCTGCGGGCGGCGTGCTCGGCGAAGGCGCCCCAGCCACCGCCGACCTCCAGCACGTGGTCGCCGGGCTTGACCCCGATCGCCTCCAGCGCGAGGTCCATCTTTCGGGTCATCGCGTCCTCGAGCGGCTCGTCATCCGAGGCGAACACCCCCTCGGTGTAGCACCGGTGCCGTCGGTCGAGGAAGGTCAGGAAGAACTCGGAGTCCTCGTCGTAGTGGTGGGAGATCGACCGTCGGTCGTCCTCCCGCCGGCCCCGCACCAGCGCCGGGACGAACCGGCCGAGGAAGGCGATCGGGTGGCGGTCGCTGAAGAAGGACCGGATCCGCAGCGCGGCGGCGAGGTCGCCGTCCACGTCCAGCGAACCCTGCAGGTATGCCACCGCGACCGCGAACTGGTCGAGCGCGGCCAGCGCCTTCGCGCCACGTTCGTCCTTGATCACGATGGTGAACTGGGGGTCGCCGGTGCCGAGGGTCCGGGCCGGCCCGCCGGCCGGGGCGACCGCGAACGGCACCCCGGGCTGGCTGGCGAAGAAGGTCTCGTATCTGCGTTGCAGCGCGCTGATGGCGTCCACGGCGGTCACGGCGTCAATCTAACGCCGAGGTCACGGTGCCGGCAGGAGGAAAACGCAGGACCGATAGCATCTCCCACAGCCGGGGAACCGGTGTGGTCCGATTCGTCCAGATCGAAGGAGCCGTCGTGTCCGAAGCCCGTACCCCTGTCGTGGCCGACCCCGTCGTCGTCGCGGCCGGGACGACGGCGGCCGACGCGGTGGCCGCGGCCGGACTGCCGGCCAGCGGCCCCGGAGCGATCGTGGTGGTCCGCGACCCGGAGGGAAACCTTCGCGATCTTGACTGGATCCCGGACGTCGACACCCCGGTCGAGCCGGTCCGGCTCGACTCCCCGGACGGCCTCAACGTGCTGCGGCACTCGACCGCGCACGTGCTCGCCCAGGCCGTCCAGGACATCTTCCCGGAGGCGAAGCTCGGCATCGGGCCGCCGATCGACAACGGCTTCTACTACGACTTCGACGTCGACCGGCCGTTCCAGCCGGACGATCTCGGCAAGCTCGAAAAGCGAATGCAGGAGATCATCAAGTCCGGCCAGCGGTTCCGGCGGCGCCGGTTCGACAGCCTGGAGGAGGCCCGAACCGAACTGGCCGACGAGCCGTTCAAGCTCGAACTGATCGACATCAAGGGCGCCGGTGACTCTACCGGTGGCAGCGGGCTCGACGCCGGCGAGGTGATGGAGGTCGGCGCCGGCGACCTCACCATCTACGACAACCTCGACGCCGACAGCGGCAAGGTCTGCTGGTCCGACCTGTGCCGGGGACCGCACCTGCCGAACACCCGACTCATCGGCGCGTTCAAGCTGATGCGCTCCGCCGCCGCGTACTGGCGGGGCAACGAGCGAAACCCGCAGCTGCAGCGGGTCTACGGCACCGCGTGGCCGACCCGGGACCAGCTCAAGGCCTACCTGAAGCTGCTGGAGGAGGCGGCCCGGCGCGACCACCGCAAGCTCGGCGCCGAGCTGGACCTGTTCAGCTTCCCCGACGAGATCGGCTCCGGCCTGGCGGTCTTCCACCCCAAGGGCGGCATCATCCGCCGCGAGCTGGAGAACTACTCGCGGATCAAGCACGAACAGTCCGGGTACGAGTTCGTCAACTCCCCGCACATCACCAAGGCCAACCTGTTCGAGACCTCCGGCCACCTGCCGTACTACGCCGACACCATGTTCCCGCCGATGAAGCTGGAGGGTGCGGAGTACTACCTCAAGGCGATGAACTGCCCGATGCACAACCTGATCTTCAGGGCACGCGGGCGGTCGTACCGGGAGCTGCCGCTGCGGTTCTTCGAGTTCGGCACCGTCTACCGGTACGAGAAGTCCGGCGTGGTGCACGGCCTGACCCGGGTACGCGGACTCACCCAGGACGACTCGCACATCTACTGCACCCGGGAGCAGATGCCGGGTGAGCTGACCACGCTGCTGGCGTTTGTCCTCGACCTGCTCCGCGACTACGGCCTCGACGACTTCTATCTGGAGCTGTCGACCCGCGACGACTCGCCGAAGTTCATCGGCTCCGACGCCGACTGGACCGAGGCGACCGAGGCGCTGCGGACCGCCGCCGAGGCGTCCGGACTGGAGCTGGTCCCGGACCCGGGCGGCGCGGCCTTCTACGGGCCGAAGATCAGCGTCCAGGCCAAGGACGCGATCGGGCGGACCTGGCAGATGTCCACCATCCAGGTCGACTTCAACCAGCCGGCCCGGTTCGGCCTGGAGTACCAGGCCGCGGACGGCACCCGGCAGCAGCCCGTCATGATCCACCGGGCGCTCTTCGGCTCGATCGAACGCTTCTTCGGCGTGCTGACCGAGCACTACGCCGGCGCCTTCCCGGCCTGGCTCGCCCCGGTCCAGGTGGTCGGCATCCCGATCCGTGAGGAGCACGGGGCGCACCTGGCCGAGTTCGTCGCCGCGCTACGCGCCGAGGGGATCCGCGCCGAGGTCGACACCTCCGACGACCGGATGCAGAAGAAGATCCGGACCGCCCAGCAGCAGAAGATCCCGTTCATGGCGATCGCCGGTGACGCCGACGTGGAGGCGGGCGCGGTCTCGTTCCGCTACCGGGACGGGTCGCAGCGCAACGGCGTACCGCTGGCCGAGGCGGTGGCGCACGTGGTCGAGGTGGTCCGGTCCCGGACCAACTCCGGCCCCAGCGCCGAGCCGGTGGTGGCCGCCGACGTGTGCGCCGGGCCCGGGGCGGGTGGTGGGGGTGGGGGGGGGCGGGGGGGCCCCGCTCTGGGCGGTCAGGCTTGATCCCGACGCGGGTCACCCGGCCCCGCCCCGGTTCCGGCTCGGCGGTGGGCGCCGGGCCGGGGTGAGTCGCCGATCCGAGGGCGGTCGTAGGATCGTCGGCGTGACAGGCGCGGCGCCCCACGCGGAGATCGGCACAGCCGACGGACTCGACCGGCTCTGGACCCCGCACCGGATGACCTACATCGCCGGTGACGACCGACCGGGGGAGGGGCACGAGAAGCCGACCGGCTGTCCGTTCTGCCTCGCCCCGGAACGGGAGGGCGACGACAACCTGGTGGTGCACCGGGGCGAACGGGTCTTCGTGGTGCTCAACCTCTATCCGTACAACCCGGGGCACCTGCTGGTCTGCCCGTACCGGCACGTCGCCGACTACACCGAGCTGGACGTCGCCGAGACGGCCGAGCTGGCCGCCTGCACCCAGACCGCGATGCGGGTGATCCGACAGGTCAGCAACGCCCACGGGTTCAACCTCGGGATGAACCAGGGCGGGGTGGCCGGCGCCGGAATCGCCGCCCACCTGCACCAGCACGTGGTGCCGAGGTGGGGCGGGGACGCCAACTTCATGCCGGTGATCGGTCGTACCAAGGTGCTGCCGCAACTGCTGGCCGACACCCGTACGCTGCTCGCGGCCGCCTGGCCCGCGCGGGTCGACTGACAGCGCGGCTGCCGGACGGCCACCCCGGATCGGTCATTCGGGCCGGATCCGCGCGATCCGGTGACACGGCACGCAGCCGTCACAGCCGCTGCCTCCGTCCTCGGCTCCGCCGTCTCCCTGGCCGGAGTCAACCCGCGCAGCGCCGGATCACCGCGGAGTTCGAGGCGCGCGGCGCCCGGGACCCGCGCGGTCCGGACCATCCTCGGAGCGCGTGCTCACGGCCTCGCCAGGGACAACCGATCCCTGGACGGGCCGCACCTGGTTACCGGTCAACCCTGGTGCGACCGTGGGCTCCGCAACGAAGGAAACATCGTCCAGCAGGGAGTTGTTGTGAAGGACGTGACCGTACCCGATCTGACCGGGAAGCTCGCCGTGGTGACCGGCGGCAGTGACGGACTCGGGCTGGGGCTGGCGAGGCGGCTCGCCCAGGCCGGTGCCGAGGTGGTGCTTCCGGTTCGCAACCCGGACAAGGGGGCAGCGGCTGTCGAAAAGGTGCGCGCGGTGGTGCCGGGGGCGGAGATCTCGACGCGGAGCCTCGACCTCGCCTCACTCGCCTCGATCCGGGCATTCGCCGACACCATGCACGCGGAGGGCCGTCCAGTCCACCTCCTGGTCAACAACGCCGGAGTGATGGCACCGGCTACCCGGCACACCACCCAGGACGGCCTGGAGCTGCAGTTCGGGACGAACCACGTGGGCCACGTCGCGCTCACCGCCGGCCTGCTGCCGCTGCTGAGCGCCGGGCAGGCCCGGGTCACCACGATGTCGAGCAGCGCCGCCCGGTTCGCGAAGATCGACTGGACCGACCTGCAGAGCGAGCGGAAGTACTCGGCGGTCCGGGCATACAACCTGTCGAAGCTGGCCACCCTGCACTTCGGCCTCGAACTGGACCGACGCAGCAGGACCGCCGGCTGGGGCATCAGCAGCAACGTGGCCCACCCCGGCACCACCCTGACCAACCTGTACGCCTCCGGCCCCAACCTGGGCCGGTCCCGGCCCTCCCGGCAGGAGGCCGTCATGCGACGGCTGCTCCGCTGGGGCCTGTTCGTGCAGGACGTGGAGGCTGGTCTGCTGCCCGCCCTCTACGCCGCGACCAGTTCGCGGGCGCGAGGCGGCAGGTTCTACGGCCCGGACGGCCTCGGACAGTTCACCGGAGGGCCGAAGGAACTGGCCCTCTACCGTTCCGCCCGGGACGAAGCCGAGGCGGCCCGGCTCTGGGACGTCTCGGAACGACTGGCCCAGGTGGAGTTCGTCCGCTGACACACGGAGCCGAAGGAGCGATCATGGAGCGTGAACGTCTCGCCGAGTTCCTCCGGACTCGACGTGAGGCCCTGCAACCGGAGGATGTCGGGCTGCCCCGGGGACACCGGCGGCGGCGTACCGGCGGGCTGCGTCGCGAGGAGGTTGCCGCGCTCAGCGACATGTCGACCGACTACTACAGCCGGATCGAACAGCAGCGCGGTCCGCACCCCTCCGAGCAGGTGCTCGCCGGGATCGCCCGTGGCCTACGGCTCTCGCTGGAGGAGCGGGACCACCTGTTCCGACTCGGCGGGTACGCCACATCGCGCCGGGTGCGCCGCGCCGACCACGTCAACCCGGGGATGATGCGGATCTTCGACGGGCTCGACGGCGCCGCCGCCCAGGTGGTGAGCGATCTCGGCGAGACGCTCCGGCAGACCCGCCTGGCCCGCACGCTGCTCGGCGACGAGACCGGCTACTCCGGTATGGCGCGCAGCCTGCACTACCGCTGGTTCACCGACCCGGACGCCCGTCGGAGTTACCTTCCAGAAGACCACGCCGCGCACGGTCGACTGCTCGCCGCGGACCTGCACCGGGCGTACACCCGGGACGGGGCGAGCTCGGCGGCGGCCGCCGTCGTCGGGACGCTGCTCGCCGCGAGCCCGGAGTTCGCCGAGCTCTGGCAGAAACATCCGGTACCGGGCCCGTACTGCGGTCCGAAACGCATCCACCACCCTCAGGTCGGCCTCCTCGAACTGCACTGCCAGGTGCTGGTCGACCCCGACCAGTCCCAGCTGCTGCAGGTCTTCACCGCCACACCGGGAACCGAGAGTCACGAGAAACTCCAGCTCCTCTCGGTCGTCGCCGGCCAGCAGATCTGACCGGCCGGAGCGGATCCACGCCCGGCCGGGTGGCGACCTGGTCGGAGGAGGGCCCGAGCACGGGAACGGCCGCCGAGAGGATCCCGACGGCCGTTCCGAGCGACAGCTTCCGGGTCAGCGCTTCGTCCCGAACACCTTCCGGTTATCGCCGAGGCGGAGGAAGACCGTTTCCCCGGTCGCGTCCTGCACGGCGTCGTTGTCGGTGATCGCGTACACCCGGCCGTCGCCGGCCACGGTCAGTCCCTCCAGCTTCTCCTGGGTCCAGCCGTTTGTCGCCCGCAGGTCGGGCAGGACGTCGTAGGCCAGGGTCTTCGGCAGCACCCGAAGCGGACCGGGCGCCGCCGCGGTGCGCGGCAGTCCCACGGTGTAGATCCGCTTCAGCTTTGCGGCCGGGCCGTTGAGCTTGTCCCGTTCGATCACCGCGAGCCGGTCGCCGACCACGGTGATCTCGGAGAGGCCGATCCAGTCGCCCGGCGTGGTCGTGCTCTCCAGCCGGTAGCCGTACCAGCTCCAGGTACCGGCCGCCACGTCGTAGCGGCCGAGCCGGACCACCCCGGTCGGGTCGCCGGCGACCTCGCGCTGCAGCGCCACCCAGACGATCTCCCGGCCCCGGCTGTCGGTGGTCGCGGTGACGCCCTCGAGGCCCTGCTTGCCGAGGCCGGCGGCGACCTCCGCCGGCAGTGCCACGACCTGCCGGGTCATGCCGGCGGCGTCCAGCCGGACCAGCTGGTTGCCGGCGCCGGTGGCACCCTCGACCGCGAGCCAGAACCCGCCCTGCGGCCGGGTGAAGATCCCTTCCGCGTCGTAGCCGACCGGGGTGCCGTCCGCCGCCTTCACGGTCAGCTCGCCGATGATCCGCGCCGGCTCCCGCCTCGGGTCGACGGTCAGGATCCGGGTCGGTGAGTACGCCGCGTCGGTCACGCTGTGCAGCAGGTGCGGCTTGCCCGGTACGGCGGAGAGCGCGCCCAGCGCACCCCAGCCGATCGGCACCCCACCCCGGGGCGTCGGCTCCGACACGATGGTCGGGAAGCTCGGCGCACCCTTGCCCAACCGGTAGAGCGTCACCGAGGCCCGGACGTTGACCGAGGCGTCGTCCTCCTCGCTGGAGACCGCGAGCAGGTTCCGGGACGGGATCGGCAGCAGCCCCTCCGGGCCGTTGGTCGCCGGCAGGACCTGCCGGAACACCGGCGCGGTCGGCCGGCTCAGGTCGTAGACGGCCACGAAGTTGCTCCGCTCCGAGCCGACGAAGGCGTACCGGACACCGTTGAACTCGGCGACCGCGATGCCCTCCGGTTCGGTGCCCTTCTTGCCCGACCGGTCCTCGTTGAAGAGGCCGTACTCGACCGCGAGCCGTTCGAAACCGTTGCCGGCGTCCCATACGACTCGGCCGGTCCGGCTGTCGAAGACCGACCAGCCGCGGCTGCCGCCCCGCCAGTCGCCCTCGTTCGCGGTGGCCAGGTAGCGGTCGTCGATCCAGGCGACCGCGTCCGGTTCGCGCGGCATGTCGGTGATCGAACCGGTCAGGTTGATTCCGCCGTCGTCCTCGGTGTCGATGCCCCGGACGGTGGCGGTGCCGGCCCCGAAGACCGTGGTGATCCGGCCGCTGGGCAGGTCGACCAGGGCAACGCCGTTGTTCTCCTGCAGGGTCACCGCGAGTTGGTTCCGGTTGTTGATCGAGACGTACTCCGGCTCCGGGTCGGTCGGTCCGGCCAGCCCGGCGGCGGTCAGCGCCGGCAGCGCGGTGCCGTCCGGGTTGGTCAGCGCCACCTTCCGGGTACGCCAGCCCGTCGGCGTACCGCCGGTCAGGTCGACGATCTGCACGAAGCCGGCGGGCGCCTGCGGCAGGTCGCCCTCCTCGCCACCGGCCGGGGTCGCTTCCTCGTCCCGCTCGTTCTCGATCGCGATCGCGGCATACCGCCGGTCGTGGCTGATCGCGATCGAGTCGGGCTGACCACCGAGGTCGAAGCTGGTCACCCGCTTGCGGTCGGCGAGCCGGATCACATCGAGCCGACCGGACGGGTCGGTGTAGTCGGCGCTGGTGTTGACCACCACCAGGACATACGGCCCGACCACCGCGACGGAGGTGGGCTCGTCCTCGGCGTCGCCGAGTTCGGTCAGGGAGAGCGTGCCGAGGCCGCGCGGCCGGTCCGGATCGGTGATGTCCAGGAAACCGATCCGCCGGGCCAGCGCGTCGGTGTAGATCAGGGTCCGCCCGTCGGCGCTGACCGTGGAGATCTCCGCGACGGTCGGGCTGGCCGGGTCTTCGCCCGCCGGCCGGTTTTGGAACACCGGGTAGGTGGCCGTCCGGTCGAAGGCGAGCTGCGGAGCCGGGTGGTGCTTGCCGGCGGGGGCGGTGCCGGCGCCGGCCACGGTGGTGGTGGCGCCGGCCATGGTGCCGGCGGCGACCGCCACCGCGGCCAGCGCCCCGTATCTCTTCTTCGAGGGCATCACTTCTCCGTTGACGTTGGGCTTCCGGCTCGGAAGGTGACACGGAGGAGCGAGCGGCAGCCGGCCGTGAGATGAACGGCAAGCAAAGATCAACAGCGGGGCGCGGGGCGTCCCCGGTTGGCGCAGGGAATCAGGCGGCGAGTCCGGGACGTGGCCGGTGGCGGCCGGCACGCAGCCCGGACCGGATGGTCCGGGTGATCTCGGGTTGGCCGAGCCCGGCCCGGTACGCCGCGTCGGCGAGCACAACGGCGATGCTGTGCTCGTCCAGCAGCCGTGCCGCGGCGAGCTGGCCGAGGTGGAAGGCGGCCCGGAACAGCGTGGTGTTCCGGGTACCGACGGCCGCGCCGGCGACCAGCTCGGCCTCGGCGACGAGCGCGGCCTGGGCGTACCGGTCGGGTCGGCAGAGTTGTGGAGCACGACCGCCGGGTCCCCCGTCAACAATCCGGGGCGGTGGCCGCAACAGGGCGGCCAGCGGTGCGGGGCAGTCGGGCAGCGGCGGGGTCGGCCGGCGTACCCAGCGGTATCGGGCCCCGCTCGCGTGCCGGGAGGGCGGCGCGACGACGTACCCGCCGGAGCCGCGCCAGTCGACGCCGGGCAGCAGGGCGGTCCGGTTGCCGGCGCCGGTCGGACGCAGGTAGAGATGCCAGCCGCCGGAACCGGTACGAACCAGGGGTCCGGCGACCGGTGCGTCCCGGAGCAGCTTCCGCAGCCGGGGCACGGCCTCCCGCGCGTCGACGTCGCAGACGTCGAACCGGATGCCGGTGCGGAGTCCCACGTTGGCCCCGGGCCACCGGGCCCACCACCGCTGGATCATGTCGGGTCGGGTCGTGGCGTCGTGCAGTCCGTGTCGGAGCAGGGTGTGGTGCCAGCGGGGATGCTTGCCGGGCCGGTCACAGCCGGGCCGGCCGCAGCTGCACCCTGCCGCGCCGACGCTGTGCAGGGGGAGCACGGGTACGCCGTCGGCGGCGTACGCCAGCGCGGCACGCAGCAACGGTGACATGCGCCCGACCTCCGGCAGCGAGGGTGGAGCAGGCGGCTTCCTCCCTCACGCCTCCTTGCGAATCTGGTCGGCGAGCTGCGGTGGCATCGGCTCGTAGCGGGCGAACGACCGGCGGAAGGTACCGCCGCCGGAGGTCATCGAGCGCAGCTCGACGGCGTACCGGAGCAGTTCGGTGGCCGGCACCTCGGCCCGGACCAGGGTGTGGTCGGTGCCCTCCGGGTCCGGCTCGGTGCCCAGCACCCGGCCCCGCCGACCGGACAGGTCGCTCATCACCGCGCCGACGCTGGCGTCCTGCACCCGGATGACCACCTCGTCGACCGGTTCGAGGAGGATCACCTGGCCCTTGTCGGCGGCGTCCCGCAGCGCCAGCGAACCGGCGGTCTGGAACGCGGCGTCGGAGGAGTCGACGCTGTGCGCCTTCCCGTCGACCAGGGTCACCCGTACGTCGACCACCGGGTAGCCGGCGACGATGCCGCGCTCCATCTGGGTCCGTACGCCCTTCTCCACCGACGGGATGTAGTTGTGCGGTACGGCGCCGCCGACCACCCGGTCGGTGAACTCGAAGCCGGCACCCCGGGGCAGCGGCTCCACCTCGATGTCGCAGATCGCGTACTGGCCGTGCCCGCCGGACTGCTTCACGTGCCGACCGTGCCCCTTCGACGCGGCCGCGAAGGTCTCCCGCAGCGCCACCCGGACCGGCTCGGTCTCCAGGTCGACCCCGCCGCCCCGGAGCCGGTCCAGTACCACCTCGGCGTGCGCCTCGCCCATGCACCAGAGCACCAGTTGGTGGGTCTCCGGGTTTCGCTCCAGCCGCATCGTCGGGTCACCGGCGACCAGTCGCGCCAGGTTCTTGGCCAGCGCGTCCTCGTCGGCCCGGCTCTTCGCCACGACCGCGACCGGCAGCAGCGGCTCCGGCATCTCCCAGGGGGCGATCAGCAGCGGCTCGTCCCGGCCGGAGATCGTGTCCCCGGTCTCCGCCGTACCCGACTTGGTGATCGCGCAGATGTCGCCGGCCACGCAGTACGGCACCTCGCGCAGCGCGGTGCCGAGCGGGCTGTAGACGTGCGCGATCCGCTCGTCGGCGTCGTGGTCCGGATGGCCGCGTTCGGCCATGCCGTGTCCGGAGACGTGCACGACCTGGTCTGGCCGGAGCGTGCCGGAGAAGACGCGGACCAGGGAGACCCGGCCGACGTGCCGGTCGATGGTGGTCTTGACCACCTCGGCGACCAGCGGCCCGTCCGGGTCGCAGGTCAGTGGCGGCCGGGGCGAGCCGTCGACGCCGGTGACGGTCGGCAGGTCGTGCTCCTGCGGAGTGGGGAAGGCCGAGGTCAGCACCTCCAGCAGCGCGTCGATCCCCAGCCCGGTCTCGGCGCAGACCGGCACCACCGGATAGAAGTGGCCCCGGGCGACGGCCGTCTCCAGGTCGTCGATCAGGACGTCGACCTCGATCTCCTCGCCCTCCAGGTAGCGGTCGAGCAGGGTCTCGTCCTCGCTCTCCGCGATGATCCCCTCGATCAGCTCGTTACGGGCGTCGGCGATGGCCGGCACGTGCTCGGGATCGGGGTCGCGGACCACCGCCGGCAGCCCGGCGGAGTAGTCCAGGATCCGGCGGGTGATCAGGCCGATCAGCCCGACCACGTCGGTACCCTCGTCGTTGAGCATCGGCAGGTAGAGCGGCTGTACGTTGTCGCCGAAGACCCGCTGGCAGAGCGCCACCGTCTCGTCGAGGTCGGCCCGCTGGTGGTCGAGCCGGGTCACCGCGACCGCCCGGGGCATGCCGACGGCGGCGCACTCCTGCCACAGCGCGGCGGTCGCGCCGTCCATCCCGTCGACCGCGGAGACCACGAAGAGCGCGGCGTCCGCCGCCCGCAGGCCGGCGCGCAGCTCACCGACGAAGTCGGCGTAGCCCGGGGTGTCGAGGAGGTTGACCTTCACGTTGTCGTGCACCAGCGGGGCGCAGCAGAGGTTGATCGACCGCTGCTGGCGTACCGCCGCGGGGTCGTGGTCGCAGACCGTGGTGCCCTCGGTGACGGCGCCGGGTCGGGAGATCGTCCCGGTCGCGGCGAGCAGCGCCTCGACCAGGGTCGTCTTTCCCGCCCCGGAGTGGCCGACGAGCACCACGTTGCGCACCCTGCCGGGCTCGTCCACCACCGGCGCCGGGCCGGTGAGCCCCTTCTCGTGATTCTTCTGCGCCATCGGGCGCACCTCCCTAAGCCGGTGGATGGTGGCGACCGCCGCGCGCGACGGGGGAGCTGCCCTGGCGACTCCGCGGCGATATCCTCGGGTGGCCTTCCGTGCGTCGGGGACGTGCCGGGTTGCGGAGTGAGCGGCGTCACGTCCCCTGCCCCGATCTCACACCCGGACAAGACCTGACACAAGCCCGTGGCGGGAAGTGTGCGCCACCGGGCGTACCGCCTCCGTACGCCGCCCGTTATGGTGGGACCGCCATGGCGAAGATCTTCCAAGTGTCGGCCCGGGCCGGCATGACCCGCGTTGTCGAACCGATCGCCCGGACCCTGCTGCGGGTCGGGGTGACGCCCAATGCCGTCACCGTCACCGGCACCCTCGGGGTGCTGGTCGGCTCGATCGTGCTCGGTGCCCGGGGTTACCTGGTCGCCGGTGCACTGGTGGTGACCTTTTTCGCGCTGACCGACCTGCTCGACGGCACGATGGCCCGGATGAGCGGCGGCTCCACCCGGTTCGGCGCCTTCCTCGACTCAAGCATGGACCGGGTCTCCGACGGCGCCGTCTTCGGCGCCGTCGCCTACTGGCTGGCCACCCGCGACGACCACGTCGGGGTCACCGCCGCGCTGATCTGCCTGGTCGCCGGTGGGCTCGTCTCGTACGTCAAGGCGCGCGCCGAGGGACTCGGGATGACCTGCAACGTGGGGATCGCCGAGCGGACCGAACGGCTGCTGATCGTCGGGGTCGGCGGGCTGCTCACCGGCCTCGGGGTCAGCTGGGCGCTGGTCACCGCACTCTGGCTGCTCGCCGCCGTCTCGCTGTTCACCGTCGGCCAACGGATGGCACACGTCTACCGGCAGGCGCAGGCCACCAGTCTGGGCGTGGACGCGTGAGGCCGGGCGACCGGCGGTGGGCGCCCCGGTGACTCCGGTCGAGTTCGCCTACCTGGCGGGCTGGCGCCTGGTGCGTGCCCTGCCGCGGCCGGTCGCCGTGGCGGCGTTCCGGGCCGCCGCCGACCGCGCGTACCGCAGACGCGGGCGGGGCACCACCCGACTCGCCGGCAACCTGCGCCGGGTGGTCGGTCCGGAGCTACCCACCGACGAGTTCGAGCAACTGCTGCGTCGGGCGATGCGGTCGTACGCCCGCTACTGGCTGGAGATGTTCCGGCTGTCGTCGCTGAGCCGGGCACAGATCCGGCAGCACTTCCGGCTGGACGGCGCCGACCTGCTGGCCGCCGAGATGACCACCGGCCGGGGCGCGGTGGTGGCCCTCCCGCACGCCGGCAACTGGGACGCCGCCGGTGCCTGGGTCGCCGCGATGGACTGGCCGATCGCCACCGTCATGGAGCGACTCAAGCCGGAAGGGGTGTACGAGCGCTTCCTCGCCTTCCGGCGCCGGCTCGGCATGGAGATCCTGCCCACCCACGGGGGTGAACGGGCCCCGTTCGACGTACTGGCCGAGCGGCTCGGTGCGGGTTACCTGGTTCCGCTGCTCGCCGACCGGGACCTGTCGGCGCGCGGCATCGAGGTGCGGTTCTTCGACGGGCGGGCCCGGATGCCGGCCGGTCCGGCACTGCTCGCGATCCGGACCGGCGCCCCGCTGTACGTCGCCAACATGTGGTACGAACCGGACGGCCCCCGGGGGCGGCTGGTCGGCCCGCTGCCGGTGCCGGATCCGGACAGCGGTCCGCTCGTCGACCGGGTACGGATCCTGACCCAGGCGATCGCGGACGAGTTGGCCGCCGGGATCGCCGCCCATCCGGAAGACTGGCACATGCTGCAGCGGGTCTGGATCGACGAGCCGTCGGCCGGCGGGTCGGAGACACCGGCGGGTCCGTCGACCCCGGCCGGGCTGGTCTGAGGGGAGGGCCGGTGCGGATCGGCATCGTGTGTCCGTACTCCCTCGACGTGCCGGGCGGCGTGCAGAACCACGTGATGGATCTCGCCGAAGCGTTGATCGGACTCGGACACGAGGTCAGCGTGCTGGCGCCCGCCGACGACGACGCGCCCCTGCCGCCGTACGTCGTGCCGGCCGGCCGGTCGGTGCCGTTTCCGTACAACGGCTCGGTCGCCCGGATCACCTTCGGCCCGGTCTCCACCGCCCGGGTCCGGCGCTGGCTGGCCCGGGGCGAGTTCGACGTCCTGCACGTGCACGAACCGCTGGCGCTCAGCCTGTCGCTGCTCGCTGTGCTCTCCACCCGGGGACCGGTGGTGGCCACCTTCCACACCGCGATGACCCGGTCACGGGCGTTGGCGGTCGCCCAGGGGGTGCTTCAGCTGGTGCTGGAGCGGATCACCGCCCGGATCGCGGTCAGCGCGCTGGCCCGCAAGGTGCAGGTGGAACACCTCGGCGGTGGGGCGGTGGAGATCCCCAACGGGGTGGCGGTGGCGAAGTTCGCACACGCCGAGCCGCTGCCGGGCTGGCCCGGGCCGTCCGGCCCCGGCCGGGGCGGCACGCTCGGCTTCCTGGGCCGGTTCACCGAGCCGCGCAAGGGGTTCGGGGTGCTGCGGGAGGCGTTCGTCGCGCTCGCGCCGCGGCGTCCGGGGCTGCGGCTGCTGGTCGCCGGCCCCGGTGACCTGGCCGATCTGCACGAGGGCGTCCCGCCGGAGTTGCGGGACCGGATCACCTTCCTCGGTCGGGTGACCGAGGAGGAGAAGGCGCGGATGCTGCGCAGCGTCGACCTCTACGTGGCGCCGAACATCGGCGGCGAGTCGTTCGGCATGATCCTCACCGAGGCGATGGCGGCCGGCGCGGCCGTGGTCGCCAGCGACCTGGACGCCTTCCGGCGGGTGCTGGACGGCGGACGGGCCGGTCAGCTCTTTCCCACCGGGGACGCGGAGGCGCTGCGGCGTACCCTCGACACGCTGCTCGACGACCCGGTCCGCCGCGCCGAGCTGTCCGCCTGTGCGCGCGAGGTGGTCGCGGCCTTCGACTGGCCGACGGTCGCCCGCCGGGTCCTCGAGGTCTACGCGACGGCGATCGAGGCCACCGACGGCCGGGTGCTGGACGAGGAGTGGACCGGCCTGCCCTGACCACCGTCGGTGCCGTGCCTGCCGCCCGGTGACCGGATCGACGCCGGTGACGCGCCAGGGGGCCCGCAGCACGACCGCACTACGATGCCGGGCATGTGGTGGGTGGTGGGCGCCGTCGCCGCGGCCGTCCTGGTAACGGTGTACCTGACCTGGACCGCGGCCCGGGTCGACCGCCTGCACTCCCGGGTGTGGTCGGCGGCCCGTGCGCTCGACGCGCACCTGCTCCGCCGGGCGGCGGCCGCGGCGGTGCTGGCCGAGGAGCGGTATTCGGTGGAGTTGTACGCCGCGTCCCGGATCGCGCTCGACGCCGAGGGCGACGAGCGGGAGGCGGCGGAGAACGACCTCACCCGGCAGTTGCGGCTGACCCCGCTCGATTCGGACGATCCGGCCACGGAGGCGGTGATCGGGGCGAGTCGCCGGCTCGCCCTGGCCCGCCAGGTGCACACCGACCTGGTCCGCGACGCCCTCTCGGTACGGCGTCGTCGGCTGGTCCGCCTGCTCCGACTGGCCCGCAAACACGAACAGCCGCGCTACTTCGACATCGACGATCCGACCCTGAACACCCGGCCGGGGCTCTCCGTCGGCTGACAGAGGCGAGGTGAGCCCGGCCACAGGGCAGACCACCCGGGGTCTGATTGGCTGTCGGTGTGGCGTTGCATTCCGCGTAGCATCGAATGCGACTTCAGCCACCCGAACGTGTCGAGGAGCGAGAACACCGTGTCCGAATCCACCATCCAGTCCGGTTCCGACCCGTCGACCGAGTCGCAGGCCGCCGCTCCGGTGGTCGGCACCGCGCGGGTGAAGCGGGGTATGGCCGAGATGCTCAAGGGTGGCGTGATCATGGACGTGGTCACCCCCGAGCAGGCAAAGATCGCCGAGGACGCCGGCGCGGTCGCCGTGATGGCGCTGGAGCGGGTCCCGGCGGACATCCGCGCCCAGGGCGGGGTATCCCGGATGAGCGACCCCGACATGATCGACGGGATCATCAACGCGGTCTCCATCCCGGTGATGGCCAAGGCCCGGATCGGCCACTTCGTCGAGGCGCAGGTCCTGCAGGCGCTCGGCGTCGACTACGTCGACGAGTCCGAGGTGCTGACCCCGGCCGACTACGCCAACCACATCGACAAGTGGGCCTTCACCGTGCCGTTCGTCTGCGGCGCGACCAACCTCGGTGAGGCGCTGCGCCGGATCACCGAGGGCGCGGCGATGATCCGCTCCAAGGGCGAGGCCGGCACCGGTGACGTCTCCAACGCCACCACCCACATGCGGAAGATCCGGCAGGAGATCCGTCGGCTCAGCTCGCTGCCGGCCGACGAGCTGTTCGTCGCGGCCAAGGAGCTGCAGGCGCCGTACGAGCTGGTCAAGGAGGTCGCCGAGACCGGCAAGCTGCCGGTGGTGCTGTTCACCGCGGGCGGCATCGCCACCCCGGCGGACGCGGCGATGATGATGCAGCTCGGCGCCGAGGGCGTCTTCGTCGGCTCCGGGATCTTCAAGGCCGGCAACCCGGCCCAGCGGGCCGCCGCGATCGTCAAGGCGACCACCTTCCACGACGACCCGGACGTGCTGGCCAAGGTGTCGCGTGGGCTCGGCGAGGCGATGGTCGGGATCAACGTCGACGACATCCCGGTGCCGCACCGGCTCGCCGAACGGGGCTGGTGAGCCTTGGCGGAGGTGACCATCGGGGTCCTCGCGCTGCAGGGTGACGTACGGGAGCACCTGGCCGCGCTGACCGGTGCCGGTGCGACCGCGGTGCCGGTGCGCCGTCCGGAGGAACTGGAACGGGTCGACGGCCTGGTCGTACCGGGCGGCGAGTCGACCACGATCAGCAAACTGGCCGAGGCGTTCGACCTGCTGGACCCGATCCGCAAGCGGATCGGCGCGGGCCTGCCGGTGTACGGCTCCTGCGCCGGCATGATCACGCTGGCCACCGAGGTCCTGGACGGCCGTCCCGACCAGCAGAGTTTCGGCGGGATCGAGATGACCGTCCGGCGCAACGCCTTCGGTCGGCAGGTGGACTCCTTCGAGGCGCCGGTCGAGCTGGCCGGCGTGCCGGGGCCGAGCTTCCACGCGGTGTTCATCCGGGCGCCGTGGGTGGAACGGGTCGCCGACGGTGTGGAGGTGCTCGGGCGGGTGACCGAGGGGCCGGCGGCCGGTCGGATCGTCGCGGTCCGGCAGGGCAACGCGGTCGCCACCGCCTTCCACCCCGAGCTGACCGGCGACCGCCGGCTGCACCGGTGGTTCGTGGAGCTGGTCCGGGGCGCCGCCGATCCCGTCGGATAACGCTGGTCCGGGGCGCTGCCGACCGAGCCGGGTGCCGGCCGCCGCCGAGCCGTCCGGGAGCACCGGTCCGGCGGACGGACGGGACGGTCGGGCCCGAACCGGCCGTCCGTCCGGTGCCGGGTGTGAACGGACGGCGACGGCGTCGGTAGGATTGGCGCCGGTTCGGCGGTTCTTCGTCCACATCCGGTGCGCGGTGTTTCCCCGCACCCACCGGGTGGTGATGGCGGGTGGTCGACGCAGACGGCGGGTAGTAACGGAGGTCAGGTATGTCCGGCCACTCAAAGTGGGCGACGACGAAGCACAAGAAGGCGGTCATCGACGCCAAGCGCGGCAAGATGTTCGCCAAGCTGATCAAGAACGTCGAGGTCGCGGCGCGGACCGGCGGCGGTGACCCGGCCGGCAACCCGACCCTCTACGACGCCATCCAGAAGGCGAAGAAGAACTCGGTCCCGAACGACAACATCGACCGGGCGGTGAAGCGCGGCTCCGGCCTGGAGGCCGGCGGTGCCGACTGGCAGACCGTGATGTACGAGGGATACGGTCCGGGCGGGGTTGCGCTGCTGATCGAGTGCCTGACCGACAACCGGAACCGCGCCGCGACCGAGGTCCGGACCGCGTTGACCCGTAACGGCGGTTCGCTGGCCGACGCCGGTTCGGTGTCGTACATGTTCTCCCGCAAGGGCGTGGTGATCGTCCCGAAGGCGGGGCTCTCCGAGGACGACGTGCTGCTCGCCGTCCTCGACGCCGGTGCCGAGGAGGTCAACGACCTCGACGAGGCGTTCGAGGTGATCTCCGAGCCGGGTGACCTGATCGCCGTCCGGACCGCCCTGCAGGACGCCGGCATCGAGTACGAGTCGGCCGAGTCCTCCCTGGTCCCCAGCGTCACCGTGCCGCTGGACGAGGACGGCGCCCGCAAGGTGTTCAAGCTGATCGACGCGCTCGAGGACTCCGACGACGTGCAGAACGTCTACGGCAACTTCGACGTCTCCGACGAGATCATGGCGGCGGTCGGCTGAGGCTCACCAGCGGGTGATATACGCGCCTCCCGGGTATATATTTGTCCGGGAGGTGTTTCTCGTGGCGAAGACGCTGTTGGATCTTGATGAAGAGCTGCTTGCCGAGGCGACTGCGGCCCTCGGCACCTCCACCAAGCGGGAGACCGTGACGGAGGCCCTCAGACAGGCGGTCGAGTCCAGCCGGGAGCGCCGGCAGCGTGCGCTGGCGGATCTCCAGGAGGTCGCCGACGAGGGGGGCTTCCAGTTCGACCGACTTGACGAGCTGGACCGATGAAATACCTGGTCGATACGAGTGCGCTTGTCCGCATGGTGCGCCGGCAGGTTGATCCCCAGTGGTCCGAACTGGCGACCCGCGGCCTGATCGCCCTGTGTGACCCCGTGCTCGTGGAGACCCTGAGCATCGCCGACGCCAAGGCGTACGACCGGGTCGAGCGCGGACTACGGGATCTGTACCCGTGGGTTCCGGTTCCCGACGATGCCTGGCAGGTCGTGCGGGCGGTGCGGCACGAGCTCGCCAGCCAGAGCGCCCATCAGGGATTGTCCGTCGCCGACCACCTGGTGATCGCGACCGCCATCCGACTGAAGCTCGTGGTACTCCACCAGGACGCCGACTTCGAGACGGTGGCCCGGCTCGTGCCGCAGCTGAGCGAGGAACGGATCGGATGACGCCCGGGGGAGTGGCATCGGCGGTCGGGGTGGTCCGGGAGTTCGACGCCGACCGGGGCTGGGGCGTGATCGACGCGCCGGAGACGCCCGGCGGCTGCTGGGTGCACTTCTCCGCGATCGTGGCGCCCGGCTACCGGCGGCTGGTCGCGGGCCAGCAGGTCTCCTTCCGGGCCGAGCGGGCGGAGCAGGACGGCTTCGGCTACCGGGCGGTGAGGGTTTGGACCGACGGGGCCGCCGAACCGCCCGACCCGGTGCCGGACCCCTCGACCTCGGCGGCGTACCACAGCACACTGACGCTGACCTTCGACGACCCGGAAGCTTCCGGGGTTCCCGCCGGGCCGGCGGTCGGGTCCCGCACCGACGGCTGACCGAGGGGCCGGTCCGTTCAGCGTTCGGTGTCCCGGTCGAGGACCGGCTTGACATCCACGACCGGGGTGCCGTCCAGCGCCTCCAGGTCCCGTACCCGGACCCGCAGGCCGTCCACCTCGACGATGGTCACCCGGTGCAGCCCGACCGGGTTGGGCCGGTCCGGGGACCGGGTGCTGAACACCCCGGTCGGCGGCCGGGTCGGTTCACCCCGGGGACGCACCACCAGGACGTCCCGGTGTGCCCGGTCGAGCCAGGTCAGCAGCAGCACGTCGGTGCCGACCCGAAGGTCGCGCAGCCCGTCCCGGACGTCGGGCTCAAAAACCAGCCACGCCTCGGGCGCCCCCTCGTCGCCCTGCCGGGGCGCGCTGGCCCGGTCGACCAGCGGCGACTCCACCCGGCCGATCGGCCGGACGACGTACCGGTCCGCTCCGGACAGGATCGTTCCGGGACGGTCGTCCGAACTGGAATCCTCAGTCATGATCCGCTCCCTCCGGGCTGCCGGATGAGCGTAGCGAGCGGGCCGCCGCCCTGCTGCCCGGTCGTCGACCGGTGGGGGACGGGCGGCTCAGCGGGTCCAGTGCAGGAACCGGTCGAACAGCTCCGCCGGGGTGGCGTCGGGCAGGTCCCGGGCGGCGTCGTAGACCCAACCGGCGGCGTGCTGGGCCAGGTCGAGCCGGTCGATGGTGAGCAGCAGCAGCGTACGGGCGGTCGGGCAGGGCCAGCGGCCAGCCCCGCAGCTGCAGCTCCACTGCGGACGTACGGCGGCGTGCCCGATCGGTGTGGCACCCTGGACAGCCATCAGCCTCCTGCCTCACGCCTCGACGGCACGGGGGAGGGCCGGGCACCAGTGTGCCGTACCGACGTCCCTCTGGTTGACTTCCTCGCCGCCGGATCGCGTCCGTGTCGTCGCCTGCCGAACTCAACGAGGCGCCGGGGCACGGCGACGTCGGTAGAACTTCCATATCTGCCGAGGTCACCCGATCGTGCCGACGGCACCTCCGCCGAGGGGACCGGGTGGCCGCCACATCGGCCACAGTGGCGGACCGCCGTCGGGCAGCGGGAGGCAGCCGTCCGGGTGGTAGCCGTACCGTTGGAGTGCGTCGCGGCTCCACTCGTTGTCGGTCACCAGGTACCCGGGCAGCCGGGCGGCGTCGAGTAGCCGGTGGTGGTGTGCCAGCAGCGCGCCGGCGAGTCCCTGGCCGCGTCGGGCGGGGCGTACCCCGAGGTGGGCGAGGTGGTGGTGGGCGCCGCCGGGGTGGTAGGCGGACAGTAGGTGGTCGAGCAGCTCGTACCGGCCGGCCCAGCGTCCGGTCGCGGCACGCAGCCGGTCCCGGTACGCCGTCGGGTCCGCCGCCGGCCGAATCCGGTCCCGCCACACCGCGACCCCGGCCAGGTCGTCGGTGACCTGCACCAGCCCGCCGGGTACGGCGGCGCCGAGGACCACCGTGAGCAGGTCGCGGTTGACCGCCAGTCGCTCGTCCGGATCGGGTACGAGCCAGCCCGCCACCGGGTTGGCCTGGTACGCCTCGGCGAGCACCCGCGCGAGCCAGTCGACCTCGTCCGCCCGCGCCGGCCGTATCCCGGGAACCGGGGTGACGGTGTCCGCACTGGGATATGACTCCACTGGAATTCTCCCTTTGGGACGTCGAGAATTGGGGGGTTACTTTCTGGTCCATTGCAGGAATCGTTGGAACAACTCCGCCGGAGTGAGCTCGGGAAGGTCCCGGGCGGCGTCGGTCATCCAGTTGGCCGCGTACATCGCGAGGCTGATCCGATCGACGGTGAGCAACAGCAGTTCCCGGGCCCGGGGGCACGGCCACCGTCGGTCGCCGCAGCTGCAGTGCCAGGTGGGACGTACCGGGGAGTGGTCGTCGGGCGTCGCGGTGTGCGCGGCCATCAGCATCCGACCCTTCAATTTTGGGACGTTACAAAATGGAAATGATGGGCCGGGGCGGGGGTCGGAACGAGGTTGCCGGAGGCTTTACCCCCGCCCCGGCTTTCGCCACCGCCGAGGGGAAACGGCGGCGTGCACATGATGCTGACTTTCCCTCTGGCCGTTCGCAATACTGCGCGGGAGGATCGTGGACCAAGGGATGAGGTGCCTTACGCGACGACAGAACGGGAGATGACGTGGAGGAGACGGGGAGTACCGTCCCGCGTAGGCAACTGGGGAGATATCTGAGAGACCTTCGGGAACACGCGCATGTCACCGTGGTCGCCGCCGCCCGCGAACTCGAGTGGTCGGCACCGCGGATCTGGCGTTACGAGACCGGCCAGGTGCCGATCCATCCGAACGACGCGGAGGCGATGTGCCGGCTCTACGGCGCCTCGGCGGAGACCATCCGGACCATGCGCAAACTGGCCCGGGAGACGAAGGCGCGCGGCTGGTGGCACAGCTACGGCGAGGCGATCAAGGAGTGGTTCAAGCTCTACATCGGTCTGGAGTCCTCGGCGACCCGGATCCGGACGTACGAGCCGAACGTGGTGCCGGGCCTGCTCCAGACCTTGGACTACGCACGGTCGATCGTCGCTATGGACCAGCCGCAGATGTCCGAGGCGGACCGGGAGGCGAAGGTCGAGGTCCGGGTGCGCCGGCAGGGCCTGCTGGCCCGGGTGGTCCCACCGGCCCCACTGCTCGAGGTGATGCTGAACGAGGCGGTGCTGCGCCGTCCGCCACGCAACCGGGTGACGATGGCCCGGCAGCTCGACCACCTGGTCAGCGCCAGTCGCCGGCACAACGTCCGGCTCCGGGTGCTGCCGCTGGCCGCCGGGCTGCACCGTTGGGCAGTGGCTGGTGGCTTCACCATGCTGGACTTCCCGCAGGAGAACGTCCGGGAGCCGGAGCCGACCACGATCTACATGGACGGGCCGTGCGGAGCAATCTATCTGGACAAACCGCACGAGATCGAGGTCTACGAGGATGCCTGGCGCTCGCTCAGCGAGCTGGCGCTGGACGAGGATGGGTCCCGGGAGCTGATCACGGCGATTGCGAAGGAGATGCATGGTGCGGAGTGACGGGAGCTGGCGGACCTCCAGCCGGTCCGGCGGCGAGGGAAACTGCGTCGAGGTGGCCTGGTCGCCCGGTGCCGTCCGGGTACGCGACAGCAAGGATCGTTCCGGTCCGGTGTTGACCTTCGCCGAACCGGCCTGGCGGGCCTTTGTCCGGACCACCCGACCGGAGAGCTGACCCCGGCGGACCGGACCGTTGCCCCGGCCGGCGTACGCCGGCCGGGGCACGTCGGCTGCCTGCCCTTTTCGAATGAAGACCTGCCGTCAGGCATCACGGTGACTGCGTGGCGCCCGTCGGGGGCCGGGCGGTGGGCCCGCCAACGGGTTATCGCGGCCGGTCGGCTCGATCGCCGGGCGGCGAGAGTGGCCAGTCCAGCGCTGGTCGGATGCTCGTGACGATCATGTCGTGCAGGTCGACCGGCTCCAGCGCCGCGCGGGAGGCCGAGAACATCAGGGCCGCTTCGCCGCACCCCTGCCACGGACTCAACGACGCCGCGCCGCCCCGGCTCACCCGGGGACCCGGACCAAGGTACGGCCGCCCGTCGTCGCCCGCGCGGCGGTGGTCGGGCCGGTAGGTGTCGGCACACACCTCGAAGACGCAACCCATCGCCGCCACTCCGAACGGGTTCTCGTGTGCCTGGATCGTGGCCTCGTCACCGAACACCCGCAACAGGTCTGTCCGCTGGTCCGGTGGACGATTGCCGCGCCAGGTCAGGGTGGTGGTGCCGGCGCGGGCGGCGTACTCCCACTCGGCCTCGCTCGGCAGTCGGAAGGGCATCGCGGCCAGCATCGCCTCCAGCGACCCGGTGCTGTACATCGTGGCGGCGGTGTGCTCGTCCGCGCAGCCGTACTCGTCGCGGTAGCCGGGCCGGAACGACCGTGCCTGGGTGATCGTCAGCGGGTGCCGGGCCAGCAGGAACGCATCGAGGCGCACCGTCCGGACGGGCCGGGAGCGGTCGGCGTACTCGTCGTACCACTCCAGGTTCGCGCCGCTGACGAGGGTGTCGATCGCGGCCAGTTCCTCGTCGGAGAATCCCATTTGGAACACTCCGGCCGGGATCAGCCGGAACACCACCCCGGACCGGTCGTGCCGCCACGCGGGCCGTCCCGCCACGACCTCCTGGCTGAACCCGGGGTGCACGGTCTGATCCACGGTTGCGAACCGTACCCACATCCGGCAACCCGGTCAGCCGCATGAGGCCGCTTGCTCCCCGATCGGCTCGTTCCGGTGGGGCCGGTACGCCCGGACCAGTGGTCACGGGCGAGGTACGGCTCCGGCTCGTCGGAAGCCGAGCACGGCGACGACGAGTACGGCCAGTCCGACGGTGGCGAGTCCGGACGCGAACAGCGTGCCCGCAGCGCCGAGCAGTGCCACCAGCGGACCGCCGAGCGCAGCGCCGAGCGGGGTCGCGGCGGTGGTCACCGCGCTCCGGGCGGCGAGCACCGACGGCAGGTCGGCCGGCGGTGCCGCGTTCTGGAACAGGGCGAAGGTGAACGCCGGGAACGGTCCGTAGGCCAGCCCGCCCAGGGCGAAACAGGTCAGGGTGAGCCAGGTCGACGTGCTGAAGCCGAACGGCAGCAGGACCAGACCCCAGCCGGCGATGACCGCGACGGTGACCGTCCACTGCCGCGCCTCGGTGAGCAGCCCGCCGAGCAGCCCGCCGAGCACCGCGCCGCAGCCGAACACCGTCCAGTACGCGCCGAGCAGGCCGGCGCCGGCGGCCAGTTCGTCGGCGACGTACAGCGGCAGGGCGACCTCGACCGGGCCGTACAGGAAGAAGAAGACGGCGGTGACCCCGACCAGGCCGAGCAGTGCGGGTCGCCGGGCGAGGATCCGGAAACCGGTACCGGTCCGGCGGGTCTGCCGGTCGGCGGCCCCGGTCGTCGGTGGCGGCTCGACCCGGGCCGCCTGGACGGCCAGCACCAGGTAGCTCAGCGCGTCCAGGCCGAGTACCAGCGCCGGGTGGAGGACCGCGACCAGCAGACCGGCCAGCGCCGGTCCGGCGATGAAGGACACCTGCTGGCTGGTGTTGACCAGAGCGTTCGCCGGCAGTCGACGGTCCGGCGGAAAAAGTTGACTGATCAGGGTGTAGGTGCCGGCGCTGCCCCAGGCGGCCAGCAGCGACGAGACGGCCAGCACCGCGACGTACCGGCCGGCGGTGAGTTCCCCGCTCAGGTGCAGGCCGACGACGGTGCCGAGGGCGACCGCCCGCAGCGCGGCGTTCGCGACGACCAGCCGGCGGGCCGGGACCCGGCCCAGCCAGCGCGCGAACAACAGCGCTCCGACGGCGGCCGGCAGGGTGTACGCGGCGAGCGCCGCGCCGATGACCAGGCCGGCCCGCTCCGGCGGGGCGAGCCGCAGGGCCAGCCAGGCGACGCCGACCATGCTCATCCCGTTGCCCAGGTGCGAGATCACCAGCCCGCCGAGCAGCTGTCGGAACGCAGGTACGGCGAGCGTCGTACGGTAGGTCGCCGGCACCACCCGGGTCAGCGTCATCACCCGCAAACGGTGCCAGTTGAAGTCGGGTTGAGGTCAACAGCGGGAGGACGGACGCTGTCGATCGAGGCCGTGCTGCTGGGCTGGCGGGGCGGTCGAGGCGGGGATCCCGACCCTGCTGGTGCCACCGTTGACCAACTCGACCGAGCGGCGTCTGCGTCTGGTGCTGGCTGCCTGCGGCCTCGCCGGCTGATTATTCCCGTCGGCGGGCCGTCGGTGAGTCGACTCACAATACGATACGAGACGGTGCCGTTTCGGTTCTCTTCTCGCTATCGTCGGTGCGGTCAGAACACCTCCCGCGCGCCAGACCCACTGGCCGGACGCGGGATTTCGGGGGGACACAAAGGCATGCAGTTAACCCAGAACACCGGACACCCGAGGCGCTGGGCCATCCTCGGGGTCCTCGTCGTCAGCCTGCTGGTTGTCGTACTGGACAACACGGTCCTCAACGTCGCACTGCGGACGCTCGCCGACCCGGTGCACGGACTCGGCGCCAGCCAGGGTGACCTCGAGTGGTCGATCAACTCGTACACCCTGGTCTTCGCCGGTCTGCTCTTCACCTTCGGAGTGCTCGGCGACCGCTACGGGCGCAAACTCTTCCTGCAGGCGGGCCTGGCCATCTTCGGCCTCGCCTCGCTGCTCTCCGCCTACGCGCAGAGCCCGGGACAGCTGATCGGCACCCGGGCCCTGATGGGCCTCGGCGCCGCCGCCGTGATGCCGGTGACGCTGTCGATCATCTCGAACGTCTTCGACCCCCGGGAGCGGGGTCGGGCCATCGGCATCTGGGCCGGCGCGGTCGGCCTCGGCGTGGCGATCGGCCCGGTCCTCGGCGGCCTGCTGCTGGAGCACTACTGGTGGGGCTCGGTCTTCCTGATCAACGTTCCGGTCGTGGTGCTCGGCATGATCGCCGCGGCGATCCTGGTACCGGACTCGAAGGACCCGAAGCCGGGCCGGATCGACATCGTCGGCGTACTGCTGTCAGTGGTCGGCCTGGTCGCGCTCTCGTACGGGATCATCGACGGCGGCGACCACGGCTTCGGCCGGCCGATCGTCTGGGTCGGCATCGTCGGCGGCCTGGCGGTCCTGGCCGGGTTCGTCCTCTACGAGCGGCGGATCGAGTTCCCGTCCCTGGACGTACGTCTGTTCAAGGTGCCCCGGTTCGCCGCGCCGGTCGCGGTGATCGGCCTGGTCTTCTTCGCCGCCATGGGCGTGATGTTCTTCAGCGCCTTCTACCTGCAGCTCGTCCGCGACTACAGCCCGCTGGAGACCGGTCTGCTGATGCTGCCGTTCGCGGTCGCCCAGCTGGTCTTCGCCCCGCGCAGCGCGGCGATGGTCAAGCGGTACGGCGGCAAGGCGGTCGCGACGGTCGGTCTGCTGCTGACCGCCGGGGCGCTGGCGATGTTCGCCTTCGCCGGCACCGACTCGCCGATCTGGTTCATCGAGGTGATCTTCTTCATCCAGGGCGTCGGAATGGCGAACATCATGCCGCCGGCGACCGAGTCGATCATGTCGTCGCTGCCCCGGGAGAAGGCCGGGGTGGGCTCGGCGGTCAGCAACACCGTCCGCCAGGTGGCCGGCGCGCTCGGCGTCGCGGTGCTCGGTTCGGTGCTCTCCGGCGTCTACCGCGACCAGATCGCCCCGGCGGCCAAGGCCCTGCCCGAGCCGGCCTCAGACGCCGTCCGTGAGTCGATTTCCGCAGCGTACGGGGCTGCCGAGCGGCTCGGTCCGGCCGGTGTGTCGGTGATGAACGCGGCCAACGACGCCTTCGTCAACGCCATGCACTGGGCGGCGGGCATCTCGGCGGTCATCGCCGCGCTCGGCATCGTGGTGGTGCTGCGCTGGCTGCCCGGCCGGTCGGCCGAGGACCAGGTGCTGCCCCCGACGCCGGCGGTCGACCCGGATCCCGAGTTGGTCGCTGCGTAACGGCAGCGGAACAATGGTTGACATGACCGACACGACGGATGCTCCGCGGGCGCCAGGGCGACCGCGGAGCATCCGCGCGGACGAGGCGATCCTGGAGGCCGCGCTCGACCTGCTCGCCGAGGGTAGTGCCGTCGAGACGCTCTCCATCGAGTCGATCGCCAGCCGGGCACAGGTGGGCAAGGCGACGATCTACCGGCGGTGGTCGGGCAAGGAGGCGCTGCTGCAGGACGCGCTGCGCCGCCTGAAGCCGCCACCGCCGGAGCCGCCCGGCGACTCCGTCCGCGAGGACCTGATCATGCTGGTCAGTCCGACCGCCCAGAACGCGGACCCCCGGATCGGCCAGATCATGCCGTGCATCATGCCGACGCTGAACCGCAGCCCGGAGCAGTACCGGCTCTACCAGGACGTGGTCGAACCACGCCGGCGGATGCTCCGGGAGGTGCTGCGCCGCGGGATCCGGCTCGGCGAGATCCGGGCCGACATCGACGTCGAGCTTGTCGTGTCGCTGCTCACCGCCCCACTGGTCATGCAGCGGGTGCTGCGGGCCAACCCACACCTCGACGAGACCGACCTCCCGATCCGGATCGTCGACACCGTCATCGCCGGGATCGCCGCCCGCTGACGCCCGGGTACGCCGTCGCCTGCTGCGCGGTCGGCCGGCGCCCGGGTACGCCGGCCGCCAGCCGGTCACGCCGGCCGGTCAGCCCGGCCGCTGGTGGTCACGCAGCCGGTGCAGCCGCAGCGCGAGCTGCACCTCCAGCGCCCGCTCCGGCTTCTGCCACTGCGGGCCGAGCAGCTGCCCGACCCGCTCCAGTCGCTGGGTCACCGTGTTGACGTGGACGTGCAGCAGCTCCGCCGCCCTCGCCAGGCTGCCACCGACCCCGAAGTACGCCTCCAGGGTCCGGACCAACGCGGTGCCCCGCCGGGCGTCGTAGTCGACGACCGGCCCGACCGTGTCGGCCAGGAACCGGGTCACGTCCCGGTCGGAGCCGTCCTCCACCGCGCCGAGCAACAGCCCGACAAAACCGAGCTCGGCGCTGCTCGCCCCCTCGCCGGGCCGGCCCAGCGCCCGGAGCGCGGTCAGACACCGGTCCGCCTCCCGCGCCGCCTCGGCCAGTCTCGCCGGCCCGGTCGACGGTCCACCGGCACCCGCGGTCACCGGCCGGCCGGTCACCCGGGACAGGTCCCGGACCACCGCCCGGGCCGCCCCGCCCGCGTCGTCGCCGGGCAGCATCAGCACCACCCGCCCGTCCCGGGCCGCGGCCAGACCGCCCTGGGTCGAGGCGTACGTCGCGGCCCAGGAGACGATCCGCTGGCGTACCGAGGCGCTGTCCGCCATCGGATCGTCGACGACCGCGACCACGACGTGCGGGGCGTCCAGGTCCACCCCCAGCCGACGGGCCCGGGCCCGCAGCGCGGCCGGATCCTGCACCGGCCGGGCGATCAGGTCGTCCAGCAGCTCCCCCCGGACCCGCCCCTCCGCCTCGGCGACCGACTGCCGGAACAGCAACAGCAACGCGGTGACCAGCGCGGCCCGCTCCAGGATCCGCTGGTCGGCGTCGACCAGTTCCTCGTCCGGCCGGAGCACCAACGTGCCGAGGTTCTCCGCGCCGGCGACGACGGCGGCGTACCAGAGCTCACCCCGGCGCACGCTGCGTCCCTCGGTGCGGGACGCGGCCACCGCCTCGTGCCGGGCCGCCCGGTCCGGCTCGTCGAGGTGTCCGACCTGGGCCAGGACCCGACCCTCGGCGTCCAGCGCCAGCAGGGCACCGCCCAGCACCCCGGTCACCGCCGCCGCGACGTCCTCCACCCCGCCGCCGCGCAGCACCAGCGCGGTCATCCGGTCGTGCGCGGCGGCGGCCCGCTCCACCGAGGCGCTGTGCGCCCGGATCGTGGCGTTCGCGGCGGAGAGCTCGGCCAGCGCCGCCCGGGTCTCGGCGAGCAGCCGCGCCGTGTCGATCGCCACCGCCGCGTGCGCGGCCAGCGACAGCAGCAGGGACACCTCCTCGCGGGCGAACGGCCGGGCCGACCGGTTGGCCGCGTAGAGCACCCCGATCACCCGCGCGCCGAGTCGCAACGGAACGCCGAGGATCGCGACCAGCCCCTCCTCGCCGACCCCGGCGTCGATCTCGCCGGTGTGGTGGAACCGGTCGTCCTCTGGATAGTTCGCGGTGGCGTACGGGCTGCCGGTCTGCGCCACCAGCCCGCCCAGGCCGGCACCCATCGGCAGCCGCAGCCCCTGGAACCGGGCCGAGACCGAACCGTCGGTGACCCGCATGTACGTGTCACCCCGCTCGTCGTCGACAAGCGTCATGTACGCCACGTCGGTGCCGAGCAGGTGTCGCGCCCGGCGCACGATCGCCCGCAGGACGGCGTCGGAGTCCCGCAGCCCGGCGAGGTCGTTCGCGGTGTCGTACAGGCCGGAGAGTTCCGCCTCGCGCCGCCGCCGCCGTTCCAGCAGCGCCCGGACCCGCAGCGCCACCACCTTCGCCTGTTCCAGCTCGCCGAGCCGGTCGGCGGCCAGCCCGGCCTCCCGGGCGGCGACCAGCGGCCCCTCGAACTCGACCGGCGCGGCCTCCCGCTCCAACAGTTCCAGGAACTCGATCGGCGACGACACGGCGTCCATTCTGCGCGACCGGTCGGCTCAGTTCGCCGTCCAGCCCCCGTCGAGCGGGATCGAGGCGCCGGTGATGAACGCGGCGGCGGGGGAGCAGAGGTAGGCGAGCAGCTCGGCCACCTCCTCCGGCTCGATCAGGCGCTTGACCGCCGCCCGGGCCAGCATGATCTTTTCGACCACCTCGTCCTCGGGGATGCCGTGGTGGGCCGCCTGGGCGGCGATCTGGCCCTCCACCAGCGGGGTACGCACGTACGCCGGGTTGACGCAGTTCGCGGTCACCCCGTGCGCCGCGCCCTCCAGGGCGACCACCTTGGAGAGTCCCTCCAGCGCGTGTTTCGCCGACACGTACGCCGACTTGTACGCCGAGGCACGTAGCCCGTGCACCGAGGAGATGTTGACCACCCGGCCCCAGCCGCCCGCGTACATGTGCGGAAGCGCCCGGCGGACGAGCCGGAACGGCGCCTCCACCATCACCCGGTGCAGGTGGGCGAAGCGGTCCGGCGGGAACTCGTCGACCGGGGCGACGTGCTGCAGTCCGGCGTTGTTGACGACGATGTCGACCTCGGCGTCGATCCCGTCGACCGCCCCGGGGTCGGACAGGTCGGCCCCGACCGCCCGGCCGCCGATCTGTGCGGCGACCGCCTCGGCCCGGTCGGCGTCCAGGTCGACCACGGTGACCGCCGCGCCGGCCGCGGCCAGCCGTACCGCGCAGGCCCGACCGATGCCGCTGCCACCGCCGGTGACCAGTGCGGTCCGCCCGGACAGGTCCAGCCGCACCACGTCCGGGACACCTGCGGCGACACCCGCCGCGAGCCGCGTCGTCGGGCCGTCGGTCCCGCCCGGATCCGTCGCCTCGGGCCGCTGCGTGGGCTGGCCGTCCCGCCCGGGTTCTACCGTCATGGCGCAAGAAGCTACGAGTTCGCCGGTCGGTCGCACATGGGCGTCGGACACATACTCCGGTCCCTGGCTATGTGGTGGATCCGGCGGTGCGGCAGGGTGTCGGGTGGTGACCGTGGGGCGGGCGTGTCGGCGTTCCGGCCGTCGGTGCCGGCGATTAGGGTGTCGAACACACGTACGTGTCGGGGGCAGGGGAGGGGGCGGCGTGCGGACGGACGGTGTGGCGGCAGGCGACGTACGGGCAGCCAGCGGCCCCCGGAGCAACGGTGCCCCCCGGGCGACCGCTGTGCGGGTGCTCGGCATCGACCCGGGACTGACCCGGTGCGGGGTCGGTGTGGTCGAGGGGATGCCGGGGCGCCCCTGCACGCTCGTCGCCTACCACGTCGTCTACACCGACCCGGAGGACGAACTGCCGCTGCGCCTGCTGCACCTGGACACCGCGCTGACCGCGCTGGTGGCCGAGCACCGGCCGCACAGCGTCGCCGTGGAGCGGGTGTTCAGCCAGCACAACGTGCGGACGGTGATGGGGACCGCCCAGGCGAGCGCGGTGGGCGTACTGGCCGGTGCCCGGGCCGGTCTGCCGGTGCAGACGTACACCCCGAGTGAGGTGAAGGCGGCGGTGACCGGGTCGGGTCAGGCCGACAAGGCGCAGATGACCGCCATGGTCACCCGGCTGCTGCGGTTGGACGCCCCGCCCCGGCCGGCGGACGCGGCGGATGCCCTGGCCCTGGCCATCTGCCACATCTGGCGGGGCGGCACCCGGGCCAGACTGTCGGCCGCGGCGAGCGCGGCCCGGCGCGGGTCGACGACGAGGCGGCCGGGGGGCCGGCGGCAGGGAGGAGCGGCATGATCGCCAGCGTGCGCGGAGTGGTCGCCGGGTTGTCCCCGGACAGTGCGGTGATCGAGGTCGGCGGCGTCGGGCTCGCGGTGCAGTGTGCGCCGGGCACCCTGGCCGGGCTGCGGGTCGGTGCACCGGCCCGGCTGGCCACCAGTCTGGTCGTCCGGGAGGACTCACTCACCCTGTACGGCTTCGCCGACGACGACGAGAAGCAGCTCTTCGAGTTGCTGCAGACCGCCAGCGGGGTCGGTCCCCGGCTCGCGCAGGCGGTGCTCGCCGTACACAGCCCGGACACGGTGCGCCGGGCGATCGCGGGCGGTGACACCGCCACCCTGACCCGGGTGCCGGGGATCGGCAAGAAGGGCGCCGAGCGGCTGGTCCTGGAACTGCGGGACCGGATCGGGCCGGTCCCGGTCGGCCCGGACGGCACGGCCGGGGTCACCGCCGGGGCCTGGACCGAGCAGGTACGCCAGGCGCTGGTCGGGCTCGGCTGGACCGCCGCCCAGGCCGACCAGGCGGTGGCCGCGGTCGCCGAGACCCTCGACGGCGAGGTCCCGCCGGTTCCGGTGCTGCTCAAGCAGGCCATCCGACTGCTCGGTAAGACCCGATGACGGGGCAGGGGGAGTACGTCGAGCCGGGTGAGGGGCTGGTCTCGGCGTACGCCAGCGACGCGGAACGGGACGCGGAGGTCAGCGTCCGTCCGAAGCGGCTCGCCGACTTCATCGCCCAGCACCGGGTACGCGACCAGCTCGACCTGCTTTTGCAGGGCGCGATGGGTCGCGGCACCCCACCGGACCACATCCTGCTCTCGGGCCCACCCGGCTTGGGTAAGCCGGTTTCGGTCGAGGCGCTGGTACTGCTCGCCGACGGCACACGCCGACGGCTGGGGGAGATCGTTCCGGGGGACCGGGTGATCACCCGTACCGGGCAGCCCGCTCTTGTCGAGGCGGTCCACGAGCAGGGAGAGCTCGACTGCGTGCGGATCCGGACGGCGACCGGCCGGGAGGTGGTGGCGGCACCGGACCACCCGTTCTGGACGGCCGAGGGTTGGGTCAAGGCGGGTGATCTGACCGACCGGGACGTGCTGGCGAATGTGCTGTGCCCAACACTGACCCCGGACGGGACCGAGTCGAGTGACGAGTTCCGGCTGGCCGGATATCTCATCGGGGACAGCTGCACGTCGAACCAGGTCACCTTCACGAGCGGCGACCCGGACGTCCTGGCCGACTTCCGGTCGACGTGTGACCGGATGGGGCATCGGCACACCACCCGGGCGAACAGCGCGGGTAGCTCGCTTGTGCGAGTGTCAGGCCTGCGGGACTGGCTCGCCACGCACCAGTTGCTGGGTAAGACGGCCTGGCTGAAACGGGTGCCGGAATTCGTCTACCAGGGCGACGCCTGGCAGGTCAGCGCCTTCCTCGGGGCCTACTTCGCCGGTGACGGTACGGTGAGCCGCCGAGGGCGAGACCGCTACGACGTGGTGGTGGAGTTCTACAGCGTCTCGCACGGCCTACTCCAGGACGTGCAGCACCTCCTCCTGCGGCTCGGCATCCAGTCGCGTCTCAAGCTCAAGCGGGGCCGCTACCAGGGCCGACCGCACGAGTCCTGGCGGCTGAGCGTCACCAGTCAGGACGACGTGGCCAGATTCGTCGAGCGGATCACGGTCATCGGTGAACGTGGAAGGCGTCTGGCGGAGTGGGCGCCGCGCCGGGACCGGTTCGAGGAGTCCCTCGCCGCCGATCGGGTCGTCTCGGTTGAGCCGGCCGGACTACATGAGTGTCGATGCCTCACCGTCGCCGACGACCACACCTTCACCGTCAACGACCTGGTCGTACACAACACGACCCTGGCGAACATCGTCGCCGCCGAGCTGGGCGCGGGGATCCGGGTCACCAGCGGTCCGGCGATCGAACGGTCCGGCGACCTGGCGGCGATCCTGACCAGCCTCGCCGAGGGTGACGTGCTGTTCATCGACGAGATCCACCGGATCGCGAAGCCGGCCGAGGAACTGCTCTACAGCGCGATGGAGGACTTCCGGGTCGACGTGGTGGTCGGCAAGGGGCCGGGCGCGACCGCCATCCCGCTGGACGTGGAGCCGTTCACCCTGGTCGGCGCCACCACCCGGTCCGGGCTGCTCACCGGGCCGATGCGGGACCGCTTCGGTTTCGTGGCGCACCTCGACTTCTACACCCCGGACGAGTTGGACGTGCTGCTGCAGCGGTCGGCGCGGATCCTCGGGGTGCCGATCACCCCGGACGGTTCGGCGGAGATCGCCGGCCGGTCCCGGGGCACGCCCCGGATCGCCAACCGGCTGCTGCGCCGGGTGCGGGACTTCGCCGAGGTCCGGGCCGACGGCACGGTCACCCGGGAGACCGCGCGGGCGGCCCTGCGGGTGTACGACGTCGACGAGCTGGGGCTCGACCGGCTGGACCGGGCCGTGCTGACCGCGTTGGTCGACTCGTTCCGGGGCGGCCCGGTGGGGCTCTCCACCCTGGCGGTGGCGGTGGGGGAGCAGCCGGACACCGTGGAGGAGGTCTGCGAACCGTTCCTGGTTCGGGCCGGGCTGCTGGCGCGTACGCCACGGGGGCGGGTGGCGACCGCAGCCGGTTGGCGTCACTTGGGGCGTACGCCCCCGAATGGTACATTTGGTGCTGACGTGCCGGCGACGCCCGACCTGTTCACCGCCGGGTCCTCCGAGGTGTGACCGGAACGTGATCCGTACCGCATTCGGTGATTCTCAGCCGCAGGGACTAGACTCGCCGCGGTTTGACAGGACGTGAGATCCTGCCTCCGCTCCGGCATTCCCATGTCGTGACGAGGCCGATGGGAAGGTCATAAACAGTGCCAGTCGTGGCAGCACAATCCAGTGGCGGCGGGCTCGGCGGTCTGATGCCGATCCTGATGATCGTCCTGCTCTTCGGTGTCATGTACTTCATGATGATCCGGCCGCAGCAGAAGCGGCGCCGCGAGGCGGAGACCATGCAGTCCTCGCTCTCCGCCGGCGACGAGGTGGTCACCATCGGCGGCCTCTACGGCACGGTCACCGGGGTCGACGACGAGACCGTGATGATCGAGGTCGCCCCCGGGGTGCAGACCCGGTACGCCCGTCCGGCGATCGCCCGGGTCGTCAAGCAGGTGGAGCGGATCGAGCAGGTGCCGGACGAGGTCGAAGCCAAGGAGTGACCGACCCGGACGACGGGGCACCTTGGCATCGAAGATAATAGATAACCGTGCCGGTGGGACCTCCTGCCGGTGCGGTACGCATGTCGCCGGACAGGCCGGCGCCCGACCCGCCGCCCACAACTAGCGGCCGAACCGCGCAGGGAGACAGGACAACCGTGGCACCACCTCAGGGACAGATGCGACCCGGGCGGCAGATTGCCGTGCTCGGTTTCATCTTCGTCGTCCTATACCTTCTGGTGTTCTTCGCCGCAGGCGCCCAGGGCAGTTGGACCGACCGGCTCCATCCGAAGCTCGGCCTGGACCTGGTCGGCGGGACCCGGATGACCCTGGAGGCGGCCACCGAGGCCGGCCAGGCGCCCCCGGCGGAGTCGCTGGAGGAGGCGCGGCAGATCATCCAGGCGCGGGTCGACGGCCGTGGCGTCGCCGAGGCCGAGGTCGTCACCGAAGGTAACCGCAACATCGTGATCTCGGTGCCCGGTCAGAACGCCGACCTCGGTGACATCGGCACGCCGGCGGAACTCCGGTTCCGCAAGGTGCTCAAGACCGCCGACGGTGGCGGTCCGGTGACCCCGCCGACCCCGGGCGCCACCGGCAGCCCGGCCCCGTCCGGCAGCCCGACACCGTCCGGCAGCGCCTCCCCCTCCGGCAGCCCCAGCCCGGCGGTGACCGGGTCGCCGGGCGCCGGTGGCCAGGGTGGTGGCGCCCCCGCCTCTCCGACGCCGAGCGCCCCGGCCTCCCCGACGCCGACCGCCTCGGCGAGCACGCCGGCCGCCGCCCCCGCCGACCAGACCCTGGAGCAGCAGCGGGCCGCGGTGGAGCAGAAAATCGGCGCGGAGGCCTGGGCCGCGGCCAACGGCCTGCAGGCCCCGGCGGACTTCAGCGCCGACCCGGCGCTCGCCGAGAAGCTCAAGCCGTTCGCGGACCTGACCCCGGCGGAGGTCCGGGTCCTGCCGGCGAACATCCAGTTCAACGTCCCGACCATCACCTGCGCGAAGCTGGACCAGCGGGCACCGGGTTCGATCAAGGACGAGAAGCAGCAGGTGGTGGCCTGCGAGGGCGGCCAGATCAAGAACTTCCTGGACGTCGCGAAGGTGCTCGGCACCGACGTGGCGGACGCCGACGGCGTACTCGACCAGCAGACCAGCCAGTGGGTGGTCAGCCTGGACTTCACCGGTGACGGTCAGACCAAGTGGACCAACCTGACCCGGGAGGCCTTCAACAACGACGGCGGGGCCTGCGACCAGGCCGCGCTCGGCGACGAGGGGCGCTGCCGGGTGGCCGTGGTGCTGGACAACAGCATCATCTCCTCGCCGGAGATCCAGGGCGTGCTCACCGGTGACTCGCAGATCACCGGCAGCTTCAACGCCGCCAGCGCGAACGACCTGGCCAGCCAGCTCCGCTACGGCGCGCTGCCGCTGACCTTCCAGCCGCAGGAGGCGCAGAACATCACCGCCACCCTCGGCACCGAGCAGCTGCGGGCCGGTCTGCTCGCCGCCGGCGTCGGCATGCTACTGGTCATCATCTACGCGTTCTTCTACTACCGGCTGCTCGGCTCGGTGATCTTCTTCAGCCTGCTGCTCTCCGCCGTGCTGGTCTTCGGCGCGCTGGTGTTGCTCGGCCGGCAGATCGGCTTCACCCTGACGCTGGCCGGAATCGCCGGCTTCATCGTCTCGCTCGGTGTCGCCGCCGACTCCTTCGTCATCTACTTCGAACGTCTGAAGGACGAGATCCGGGAGGGCCGGACCCCGCGTAGCGCGGTACCCCGGGCCTGGGCACGGGCCCGCCGGACGATCATCTCGGCGAACGCCATCTCGATCATGGCAGCCGTGGTGCTCTACCTCGTTTCGGTCGGCACCGTGAAGGGCTTCGCCTTCGCGCTCGGTCTGGCCACCATTCTCGACCTGGTTGTCGTCTTCCTGTTCCGGCACCCGATCATGACGATGTTCGCGCGGACCCCGGCGTTCCTGTCGCCGCGGGTCAGCGGACTCGGCCGGGCGCTGCAGTCCAGCGACGACGAGAACCAGACCGGCACGTCGCGCGTGAAGGAGGCCTGAGATGAGCAGGAGTGGTCTTGCCAGCCGCTTGTACCGCGGTGAGGCCGGTCTCCAGATCGTCCCCCGCCGCAAGCTCTGGTTCAGCATCTCCGGCGGCCTGGTGCTGCTGGCGGTACTGAGCTTCGTGCTGCAGGGGTTCAGCCTGGGCATCGAGTTCAAGGGCGGCAACGAGTTCCAGGTGCCGACCAGTGTCGGCACCATGGAACGGGCCGAGACGGCGGTGCACGACGCGCTCGCCGACGAGCAGACCCCGGACGGGCCGGCCGACGTGGTCTCCAGCCAGCAGGTCGGCGACGCGACGTACCTGTTCCGGACCTCGCCGCTGGACCAGCAGCAGGCCGACCAGGTCCGGGCCGAGATCGCCCAGGAGTTGGGCGTCGGGGTGGACCAGATCAGCGACAGCCGGGTCAGTTCCGCCTGGGGTGGTCAGGTCACCCAGCGGGCCCTGATCGGTCTGGCGATCTTCCTGGTCCTCGTCGCCGCGTACCTGGTGGTCCGGTTCGAGATCCGGATGGCGGTCGCCGCGATCGTCGGGCTCGGCCTCGACCTCGTGCTCACCGCCGGTATCTACTCGGCGATCGGCTTCGAGGTCACCCCGTCGACAATCGTCGGCTTCCTCACCATCCTCGGTTTCGCCCTGTACGACACGGTCGTGGTCTTCGACAAGATCCAGGAGAACACCCGGGGCATCTTCGGGGGCAGCACCCAGACGTACTCCGAGGCGTCGAACCTGGCGCTGAACCAGACCCTGATGCGGTCGATCAACACCTCCGTGGTGGCGTTGCTGCCGGTCGGGGGTCTGCTCTTCATCGGTGCCGGTCTGCTGGGCGCCGGAACGCTCAAGGACCTCGGTCTGGTGCTCTTCGTCGGTATGGGTGCCGCGTTCTTCTCGTCGATCTTCCTGGCCACGCCGCTGCTCGTCACCCTCAAGGAGCGGGAGCCCCGGGTCCGGACGCACACCCAGCGGGTTCTCGCCCGCCGGGCGGGCGGCGGACGCGACGGCGCGGTACGTCGTCCGGCGCGTCCGGCCGGCCAGCCGCGCCCGGCCGACTCGGCCGACGCGTCGGCGGAGGAGCCGGCCACGGCCGACGGCGCGGCGGAGACCGACCAGGACGCGCTGGCCGCGGCCGCGCCGAAGGTGGGCGCCCGTCCCACCGTGGGCAAGCGGTCCGGCTCCGCCGGGACACGTGGTGGTCGTTCCGGCGGCGGTAACCGGCCGGGCGGCAAGCGGCGCTGAGCCGAGCGCGGTGATTGCGTCGTCCGACGCGGGTCACCGCGACCGGCCGGCGGCGAGCGGGATGCGACATCATGGCGTCCGTCGGGCCTCTGGTGGCCCGGCGGACGCCTTCGTATGAAAGGACACACCCGTGACGGAGACCCCCAGCGAGGCACGCGGCGACAGCGGTCCCCTGACCGCACAGTTGGTGGCCAGCCGGGTCCTGGACGTGCCCGACTTCCCGAAACCGGGCATCATGTTCAAGGACCTGATGCCGCTCTTCGCCGACGGGGCGGTGTTCCGTGAGGTGATCGACGGCATCGTCGAGTACCACGGCCGCGACTCGTTCGACACGGTGGTCGGGATCGAGGCGCGAGGCTTCGTGGTCGCCGCCGCGATCGCGTACGCGACCGGGGTCGGCGTGGTGCCGGTGCGCAAGGCCGGCAAGCTGCCCCGCCCCGCCTACGCCGCCTCGTACGCGCTGGAGTACGGCGAGGCGACGCTCGAGGTGCACCAGGACGCCTTCACCGCCGGACACCGGGTACTGGTGGTCGATGACGTACTCGCCACCGGTGGCACCGCCCAGGCGACGCTCGACCTGGTCGAACGGGCCGGCGGCACGGTCGCCGGCTTCACCGTGCTGCTCGAACTGAGCTTCCTGAAGGGTCGGGACCGGCTGGCGCCGAGACCGGTCCACGCCCTGCTCACCGTTTGATCCACTGGACCGCCTCGACCGATCCGTACGTCCGGAGGACGGTAGCCGGGTCGGTGGGACGGGTACGATTGCCGTTCGTGGTCGAGCGCCGTGCAGTGCGCCCGGCTGGTGCGGGACGGGGTTGACCAGTTACGGTCGGCTCGTTCCCGGCGAGGTGTTGAGGAGGCCGGTGTCCCACGATGTCGCCCCTCCGGCGGAGGGTACGGTGCGTCCCACCAACGAAGCTGATGGTCCTGTCGACGCCGTGACCAGCACGGACGGTGCCGCCACACCGGCACCCGGTCCGGTGCGGCCCGGTATCGGCTCCACCGCTGTGTCCGGCGCGGCTCCGGTCGACGCGGACGCCGCTGTCGACTCGACAACCGACCCGGCGAGCGGCCCCGCCGACGGCGCCGCCTCCGGCGGGTCCGATGGTGGTTCGCCCGGCTCGGCCAGCTCCGCTGTCTCGGATGCCCGTCCGGCCGCTTCCGGTGGGCCCGCTCCCGCTTCGTCCGGTCCGGTCTCAGCCGGTCCGGTTTCGACTGCTCCGGTTTTGCCTGCTCCCGTCTCGCCTGGCCGGGCCTCGTCTGCTCCGGTTTCGTCCGCTTCCGTCTCGGCCGGTCCGACGGGCACCGGCGTTTCGGTGACCGGTTCCGGTGTGTCAGGCGCCGGTTCGACGGCGGCTGGGGTGTCGGGCGGTGGCGCGACCGGCAACGGAACGGTGCCGACCGGGGTCAGCCGCAACGGCAGCCCGGCGCCGGTCCGTCCGGGTGCCGGCGGCGAGGTCGTGGGCGCCGCGACGGGCAGCCCGTCGTCGTCCGCCACGGGTTTCGGGTTCGCCAACGCCCCGACCGGTCGACGGGTTCGTGCCCGGCTGGCCCGGTTCAACGCCCCATGGCAGACGCCGCAGGTGAGCGAGGTGCTGGAGCCGCTCATCGCCACCCACCGGTTCGCCCACCCCAAGGCCGACGCCCGGCTGCTGCAGCGGGCCTTCGACACGGCCGCCCGGTGGCACTCCGGGCAGTACCGCAAGTCCGGTGACCCGTACATCACGCATCCGCTGGCGGTGGCGACCATCCTGGCCAACCTGGGGATGGACACCACCACCCTGGTGGCGGCGCTGCTGCACGACACGATCGAGGACACCGACTACGGCCTGGACCAGATGCGGGCCGACTTCGGTGCCGAGGTCGCCCTGCTGGTCGACGGCGTCACCAAGCTCGACAAGGTGAAACTCGGCGACGCGGCCAAGGCGGAGACGATCCGCAAGATGGTGGTCGCGATGGCCAAGGACCCCCGGGTCCTGGTGATCAAGCTGGCCGACCGGCTGCACAACATGCGTACCCTGACCTTCCTGCCGGTGACCAAGCGGGAGCAGAAGGCCAAGGAGACCCTGGAGATCCTCGCCCCGCTGGCCCACCGGCTGGGTATGAACACCATCAAGTGGGAGCTGGAGGACCTGGCGTTCGCCAACCTCTTCCCCAAGCGGTACGAGGAGATCAACCGGCTGATCGGCGAGCACCAGCCGCAGCGGGAGGCACTGCTCCGACAGGTGACCCAGAAGGTCCAGGTCGACCTGCGGTCCGCCAAGATCAAGGCGGAGGTGACCGGGCGACCGAAGCACCTCTACTCGATCTACCAGAAGATGATCGTCCGGGGTCGCGACTTCAACGACATCTACGACCTGGTCGGCGTACGCATCCTGGTCGACACGGTGCGCGACTGCTACGCGGCACTCGGTGTGATCCACGCGAACTGGCAGCCCGTTCCGGGCCGGTTCAAGGACTACATCGCGATGCCGAAGTTCAACATGTACCAGTCGCTGCACACGACGGTCATCGGGCCGAGCGGCAAGCCGGTCGAGATGCAGATCCGGACGTACGCCATGCACCGCACGGCCGAGTTCGGCATCGCCGCGCACTGGAAGTACAAGGAGAAGAAGGGCGAGACGGTCGTCGGCCCGCCGGCCCACATCGACGAGATGACGTGGCTGCGGCAGTTGCTGGACTGGCAGCGGGAGGCCGCCGACCCGAGCGAGTTCCTCGACGCGCTCCGCTTCGACCTCTCCAGCCAGGAGGTCTACGTCTTCACCCCCAAGGGGGACGTGATCCCGCTGCCGACCGGCTCCACGCCGGTGGACTTCGCCTACGCGGTGCACACCGAGGTCGGGCACAAGTGCATCGGCGCCCGGGTGAACGGCAAGCTGGTGCCGCTGGAGTCGACGCTCTCCAACGGCGACGTCATCGAGATCTTCACCTCGAAGTCGGACACCGCCGGCCCGACCCAGGACTGGCTCGGCTTCGTCAAGAGCCCACGGGCCCGGACGAAGATCCGGCAGTACTTCAACAAGGAACGCCGCGAGGAGGCGATCGAGGCCGGCAAGGACGCGATCGTCAAGGCGATGCGCAAGCAGGGCATGCCGTTGCAGCGGATGCTGACCACGGACAACCTGATGACCATCGCCCGGGACCTGCACCTGGCCGACGTCGCCTCGCTCTACGCGGCGGTGGGGGACAGCCAGGTCTCCGCCCAGTCCGTGGTGCAGAAGCTGATGGCCGGATACGGCGGCGAGGAGGGCGCGGCCGAGGACCTCGCCGAGACCGCCGTCGCCACCCGTCCGCCGCGCCGCAGCGGCGGGGGCGGGGACCCGGGTGTGGTGGTCCGCGGCGTCAGCGACGTCTGGATCAAGCTCGCCCGGTGCTGCACCCCGGTGCCGCCGGACTCGGTCTTCGGTTTCGTCACCCGGTCCGGCGGGGTGAGTGTGCACCGCGACGACTGTGCCAACGCCGAGGAACTGCGGGTGCAGAGCGAACGGATCGTCGAGGTCAGCTGGCGGCTCACCTCCGCGTCCACGTTCCTGGTCGCGATCCAGGTCGAGGCGCTGGACCGGCACAAGCTGCTCGCCGACGTCACCCGGGTGCTCTCCGACGAGCGGGTCAACATCCTCTCCGCGACCGTCACCACCACCCGGGACCGGGTGGCGGTGAGCCGGTTCAGCTTCGAGATGGCCGACCCGAAGCACCTGGGGCACCTGCTCGCTGCGGTACGCAAGGTCGACGGGGTCTTCGACGCGTACCGGGTCACCTCCGGCGCCTGACAACCGGGTCGGGCTCAGTGAGGCGGTAGCAGCGGACCGCCGTCGAGCAGCCGCAACGCGGTCCGGGCCGCCTCCGCGACGGTGCCGGCCCGGGGGTTGACGCCGGCCTCCGGCACGGGGGTTGACGCCGGCCTCCGGCACGGGGGTTGACGCCGGCCTCCGGCCCGGCGCCACCCGCTGGTGGGGTCGGCGGGGGGCCCGTACCGCTGTCGGGTCCTCGGCCAGCAGGGTGCGGGCGGCGGCGAACTCCTCGTCGGCCTGGCGCGCCGTCTCCGGCCCGACCGCGCTCGGCGGCTCGACGCCGCCCGGATTCTGTGACTCCCCGCTCAGCAGTGCCCACAGCAACTGGTCCCAGCGGGCCAGGCGACGGCGTCGGCGAACGGCCGGTCGGCGAGGACCGCGAGCGCGGCCCGCGCCGGGGTAGGTCGTCGGCCAGTGCCGGATGCCCGGGCAGGTCTCCGCCCTCCGGAAACGGAAGCGCCCGGCGCAGCGCACGCGGCGCCGGGCGCTTCCCGAACGAGCTGGTCAGCCGACCGGTGCGCCCATGGTCAGGCTCTTGATCACAACTTCCTTCTTCGGGTGACCGCCGCCGGCCTGCTGGGCGAAGGCGCCGTCGTCACCGGCCGCGCCCACCTGCGAGACCAGGTCCAGACCCTGGGTGACCGTGCCGAGCACGGTGTACTGGGCCGGCAGTTCCGAGTCGCCGTAGACGATGAAGAACTGGCTGCCGCTGGTGCCGGGCTGGCCCGAGTTGGCCATCGCGATGACCCCGGCCGGGTACGGCGGCCGCTTCTCGGTCGGCAGGTTCTCCTCGGCGAACCGGTACGACGGGCCGCCGGTGCCGTCGGTCTCCTTCCAGCCGCTGCCGGCGGCGACGCTCGGGTCGCCGCACTGCAGCACCTGGAGTCCCTGGGTGACCAGTCGGTGGCACTTGGTGTTGTCGAAGAACTTCTTCTCGGCCAGGTGGGTGAAGCTGGCCGCGGTGCACGGAACCTCGTGCAGGTTCAGCTTGGCGGTGATCGGGCCGAGGTTGGTGTCGATCGTCATGATCTGGCTGCCGGTGCTCTTCGCCGTGGTCGGCGGCAGCCCCACGTCCTTGGTCGTCGGGCTGCGCTGCTCGGCCGGGATCTCGGTCCAGTCGCAGGTGGCGCCGGCCGCCTGGGTCCCGCCGGTCTTCGTGTCGTCGCCGAGACTGACCACCAGCCACACGGTGCCGGCGACCACCAGCAGCAACGCCACGCCCGCACCGATACTGGCCTGGAGTTGCCGGCGCTTGCGGGCCGCGGCGGCCCGCTCGGCCATATCCCGTTCCAGCTTTGCCCGCGCCGCGGCGCGTTGCCGCTCTCTGGTGGACGTCACGGTGGCTCCTCCTGGACTATGTGCAGCTGCGCGGTGGGCGTCCGCGGCTGGGTGGTCTGGGGCGGTCTGGGGATGCTCAGGAAACTCCGGCAGCCGTCGGGCTGGCCGAGGGTGACGCCGGCGGTGTGGTCGCCGTCGGCGGCACCGCCGTCGGGTCGGCCGAGGACGGCTCGCCGACGGTGAGGCTCTGGATTACCACGTCGGTCTTCGGCTTCACCTTGCTGCCGGAACCATTGTCCACGGTCTCCAGGGCGCCGATCTTCTTGATCACGTCGAGTCCGGCCGTGACGGTGCCCACCACGGAGTACTTCGGCTCGGTGGTGGCGAAGTCCTTGAAGAAGATCAGGAACTGACTGCCGTTCGCTCCCGGCGGGTTGCCGATCATCGCCACCGTGCCGGCCGGGTAGTGGGCGGTCGCGGCGGTCGCCGACGGGCTCGGCTCGGGACTGCCGGACGGGCTCGCCGACGCGGTCGTGGTGGGCGTCCCGGACGGCTCGGCCGACGGCGGCGTCGAGGGGTTGTCCGACGAGCCGGCCGGAACGTTCTCGTCGAAGAAGGTGTACGTCGGACCGCCGAACCCGGTGTCGGTCGGGTCGCCGCAGCGCACCGCCCCCTCGGTGGTGATCTCGCTGCACTTGGTGTTGTCGAAGAAGCTCTTGCCGGCCAGGTGGGTGAAGCTCGCGGCGGCGCACGGCGCCGAGGCGAGATCCAACTGCACCGTCACCGGCTCGCCCTGGTTCGTGGTGATCGTCATGGGGCGGGTGCCGGTGGTCGGCAGGTCGCGGGTCGGCGGGGTGCCGACGTCCTTCAGGTTCGTGTTGACCTGGCTGTCCTGCTTCGTCCAGGCGCAGATCTCCATGGCGGTCGGGTCGTCGGCGGGCTCGGAGTCGAAGCCGCCGAGAGCCCAGAACGACCCGAGGGCGATCAGCAGCAGCGCGACGGCGGAGCCGACACCGGCCCGGATCTGCCGCTTGCGCCGGGCGGCGGCCGCCCGTCGGGCCAGCTGGCGGTCGAGCTTGGCCCGCGCCAGTTTGCGCTGCCGGTCCTTGCTGGAAGCCACCCGAGCTCCCCTTTCATGTGCCCCTGGTCGTCGCCGACCTCTGGTCGCCGTACCCGATGGTGTTCTGGCCGACGGCGCGCTCCGCCGTCGTGGCGTCAAGTGCGCCACGCCACACGCCCGCCAGAGTGTACGGGTACCGACTGGGAAAGTGTTGTACGAGGTCACCCCCGAAACCATCGGAGATTATCACTGCCCCGCTGGCGGCCTTCCGGCTGGTGGATATGGTCGCGTCCCGGCGACCGACGACGGATAGGGTGGGCGGGGCCAACCGTGGAGTGGAGGGAGCGGACGTGCTCGTCGCCGGCTTCCCGGCGGACGCCTTCGGCACCAACTGTTACGTGGTGGCGACCGCGCCCGGGGAACAGTGTGTCGTGGTCGACCCCGGCATCGGGGTGATTGATCAGCTCGACGCGCTGCTGGCCGAGCATCGACTGCGGCCGGCCGCCGTCCTGCTCACCCACGGACACCTCGACCACACCTTCTCGGTCGCCCCGGTCTGCGGCGCCCGGGGGATCACGGCCTACGTGCACCCGGGGGACCGGGAGCTGCTCGCCGACCCGGCAAAAGGGCTCTCCGCGGACCTGACCAGCCTCTTCGGCGGACGACTGCCGTACGCCGAACCGGAGGACGTCGCCGAGCTGACCGACGGCGCGACGCTGTCGCTCGCCGGGTTGGAGATCACCGTCGACCACGCGCCCGGCCATACCGGCGGGTCGGTGCTGTTCCGGCTGCCGGGCGTGGGCCCGGCCGTCCGGTCCGACCTGCCCCTTCCACCTGGCGTGGACTGGGCGGCGGAGCAGATCTGCCTGGCGGGCGATGTCCTGTTCGCCGGTTCGATCGGCCGCACCGACCTGCCGGGCGGCAGCCTGCCGGCGATGCTGACGAGCCTGCGGGACAAGATCCTCCCGCTCGCCGACGACACCGTCGTGCTGCCCGGCCACGGCCCCGCGACCTCCATCGGCCGCGAGCGGACGAGCAACCCGTACCTGATCGAGGTGGCTGACCTCGACGGGCCGCAGCGTGCGCCGTCCGCCCGAGGCTGGTAATCCCCACTCGCGCCCGTTGCGCGAGATCTGACAGGAGCACCGAGCATCATGAGTAAGCCACGACCGATCTCCGGCTTTCCCGAGTGGGCACCGCCACAGCGGATGATCGAGCAGTACGTCCTGGAGCGGCTCCGGACCAGCTTCGAGTTGTACGGCTTCGCGCCGCTGGAGACCCGCGCGGTGGAACCGCTGGACCAGCTGTTGCGTAAGGGGGAGACCTCGAAGGAGGTCTACCTGATCAGCCGGCTCCAGGAGGAGGCGGGGGCCTCCACCGGCGAGGGCGGCCTCGGGCTGCACTTCGACCTGACCGTGCCGTTCGCCCGCTACGTGCTGGAGAACGCCGGCAAACTGCAGTTCCCGTTCCGGCGCTACCAGATCCAGAAGGTGTGGCGTGGGGAGCGTCCCCAGGAGGGCCGCTACCGGGAGTTCCTCCAGGCCGACATCGACATCGTCGACCGGGACACTTTGCCCCCGCACTACGAGGCCGAGATCCCGCTGGTGATCGGCGACGCGCTCGGTGGGCTGCCGATCGGCGGCGGCGCCGACGGACGGTTGCCGATCCTGATCCAGGTCAACAACCGCAAGGTCCTGGAGGGCTTCTACCGGGGCGTCGGGCTCGCCGACCCGCTGGCCGCGCTGCGTGCGGTGGACCGGCTCGACCGGGTCGGCCCGGACGGGGTGGCGAAGCTGCTGGCCGAGACCGCCGGGGCGACCGACGCCCAGGCCAAGGCGTGTCTGGCACTGGCCGAGATCTCCGCCCCGGACCCGTCGTTCGCCGACGCGGTCCGTGCTCTCGGGGTGACCGACCCGCTGCTCGACGAGGGTCTCGCCGAACTGGTCGCGGTGATGGAGAACGCCAGCACGTACGCCCCCGGGCTCTGCGTGGCGGACCTGCGGATCGCCCGTGGCCTCGACTACTACACCGGTACGGTCTACGAGACCCAACTGCGCGGTTTCGAGCGGTTCGGCTCGGTCTGCTCCGGTGGCCGGTACGACAACCTGGCCAGCGACGAGAACAACCGGTTCCCCGGGGTCGGCATCTCGATCGGGGTGACCCGGCTGCTCGGGCTGCTCTTCGGGGCGAATGCGCTCACCATCTCCCGGAGCGTGCCGACCTGTGTGCTGGTCGCCCTGGCCGACGAGGAACGGCGGGCGGAGAGCAACCGGATCGCCGACGCGCTGCGCCGGCGCGGCATCCCGACCGAGGTCTCCCCGTCCGCCGCCAAGTACGGCAAGCAGATCCGGTACGCCGAGCGGCGCGGCATCCCGTACGTCTGGTTCCCCGGCAACGAGGGCACCGGCGACGAGGTGAAGGACATCCGTTCGGGTGAGCAGGTCGGCGCGACGCCGGACGTCTGGCAGCCGCCGGCGGCCGACCTGCGCCCGACCATCAGCGGCTGACCGGCGCGGTTCCGACCGTCGTATCGCGACGGCCGCCGCGTCGTACGGCGGCGGCCGTCGCCCGGCAGCGGTCAGCTGGCGGGGCAGTCGGCGTGGCGCGGGCGCGTCACGCGATCGGCGTCACCGGTCCAGCGTCGGACCCACGAGACCTGCTCGGTCAGGCCGGCGGCGAGTCCCTTCCGGCTCCGGACCCGGTGGCCCTCGGCGGGCAGGAGGACCAGCCGGCTGGCCGTGCCCAGCGCGGTCAGCGCCTGGAACAGCAGGGATCGCCTGCTCTGGCGGTGTGGCCGGGTTCCGGTCCTGCTGGCCGTGCAGGATGAGTATTGGACGCGTGATCGACGGTGCCGCGAGAACGGCGTCGAGGTCCCGGTAGACCCGCTCGGCCTCCCACAGGGTGCGTCGCTCGTGCTGGAAGCCGAGCGGGGTCAGCCAGGGCAGATGCTCGGCGGTCGGCATCGGCCCGCCGGCAGACGGGGGCGTGCGCCGCGACGGCCGGGCACGATCGACACGACGGTGGCCGTGGGCTGCCCACCGTCGACGGGCACGCCCGGATCAGGACGCTGTTCGCCGGCCGTACGGTGCTGCTGATCTCGCACCGGTTCTCGGGCGTCTGGTACGCCGACCACATCTACGTGCTCGAGTCCGGCCGGGTGACCGAGCACGGCAGTCACGACACACCGATGACGCTCGATGGTACGTATGTCGAACTGTATCTGACCCAGGCTTCCGCGTACCTCGACGTCCCGGCGGCGGCCGCCGTCCGACCGAGCTGACCCGCGCGTCCGTGGTGACCACGCCCGGGGGTGGCCGGTCACCGTGAACCAGCGCTTCCGCGGCGCACCCTGGCCTCCTCAGGGGCATCGATGTTAACGTCCGCAAGTCGCCTCCACATGCGAAAGTGTCGGTCCTCGACCGTCTCGATGTGACCGTCAACATCGGTCGGTGGCGGCATGGCGCTCGTCTGGTGCCGCCACCGTGGTCGCGGGCTGGGCTCGCGGCGAGGTGGACGGGTGCCGGGCGGTCTCGGCGCTGTGCCGACGAACGAGGTTGACCACAATTCATGAGATGTCTCTGACCCGTGTCGCTTACTCCGCGCCGTCGGCCGGTCCCAGGAGCACGGATTCTGCCGGAGTTGGCCGTTGACGTTACGCGATGGAAACCTCTAACGTCTGATGTCTGAACGCGTGACCATGCACCCCACGCCACCCCGTGTTTCGGAGGGATTGCCATGTCCCGTCCATCCCTCACCCGTCGCCGACTGCTTGCCGCCCCCGGTCCGACCGAAGATCCCAGGACGCCGGGTGCGACACCCACCCCCGGAGCGCGGCCGAAGCGCTGGACCGGGGATGGCGGCGCCAACCCGTGGTGGATCGTCACCGCCGACTGAACCCAGTGGCGTCCGATGTGTGCGCCGCACCCGGGGCCTGGTCGCGGCGACCCGTCGTCGGACGACGTCGCAGATATGGAGAAGCAATGATCAATCGGAGAGCTCTGCTGACCGCGGGGCTGACGATGGTGCTCGGCGTGTCGGTCAGCCTCACGGCCGGCTGCGGTGACGGCACCGCACCGGGCGGTTCCCGACTGCTCGTCGGTGTCGACTATCCGCGCTCCGACACGGACTTCTGGAACTCGTACATCAGGTACGTGCCGCAGTTCGCGGACGAGCTGGGCGTCGAACTGAAGACGACCAACTCGCAGAACGACATCGCGAACCTCATCTCCAACGCCCAGACCTTCATGAGCCAGGGCGTCAAGGGCGTGGTGATGGCGCCGCAGGACACCGCGGCGATCGCACCGACCCTGGCGCAACTGGACTCGAAGAAGATCCCGGTGGTCACCATCGACACGAGGCCGGACACCGGCAACGTCTTCATGGTGGTGCGCGCCGACAACCGCGCCTACGGCATCAAGGCATGCCAGTTCCTCGGCACCAAGCTCGGCGGCAAGGGCAAGGTCGTCATGCTCCAGGGCGGCCTCGACTCGATCAACGGCCGGGATCGTACCGAGGCCTTCAACGAGTGCATGCGCGACAAGTTCCCCGGGATCACCGTCTTCGGCGAGGCCACCGACTGGAAGGCGGACGTGGCGGCGGCGAAGCTGCAGACCCGCTTCGCCTCGGACCCGGACATCAAGGGTGTCTACATGCAGTCCTCGTTCGCGCTGTCCGGCACCCTCCAGATCCTCAAGCAGCGTGGCCTGCAGGTGCCGCCGAGCGACCCCAAGCACGTGTTCGTCGTCTCCAACGACGGCATCCCGGAGGAGCTGAAGAACATCGGCGAGGGCCTGATCGACGCCACCGTCAGCCAGCCGGCCGACCTGTACGCCAGGTACGGGCTCGAGTACGTGAAGGCGGCGATCGAGGGCAAGACCTTCCAGCCCGGCCCGACCGACCACGGCAGCACCATCATCCAGATACGGGAGGGGCTGCTCGAGGACCAGCTTCCGGCGCCGCTGGTGACCCTGGACGGTGCGCCGGTCGCCAGCGAGCCGACCCTGAAGTTCGACGACGCGTCGCTGTGGGGCAACAACGCATGAGGACCGCCCCACCGGGCCCGGTCGACGGGCCGACCGGCGACGGCCGGCCCGTCGTCGAGGCCGTGAACATCACCAAGCGGTTCGGATCCACGGTCGCCCTGGCCGACGCGGGCATCGTGGTCCGCCCCGGTGAGACACACGCCCTGGTCGGACGCAACGGCGCCGGAAAGTCGACGCTGGTCAGCATCCTCACCGGGTTGCAGGCCGCCGACGACGGTGCCGTGGCGTTCGACGGCCGTCCGGCGCCGCCGTTGGGTGACCGCGACGCCTGGCGGCAGCGGGTGGCCTGCGTCTACCAGAAGTCGACGATCATCCCCACCCTCACCGTGGCGGAGAACCTGTTCCTCAACCGGCACGCCCGGGGCCGGGGCGGACTGATCCGCTGGTCGGCTCTGCGCCGCGAGGCCGAACAGCTGCTGGCGGCGTGGTCGGTCGAGGTCGACGTACGCCAGCCCGCGTCGACGCTCTCGGTCGAGCAGCGGCAGTTCGTGGAGATCGCCCGGGCGCTGTCCTTCGGTGCCCGGTTCATCATCCTCGACGAGCCGACCGCCCAGCTCGACGCGGCCGGGATCAACCGGCTGTTCGACCGGATCCGGGACCTGCGCGCCCAGGGGGTGACGTTCCTGTTCATCAGTCACCACCTCCAGGAGATCTACGAGATCTGTGACCAGGTGACGGTCTTCCGCGATGCCCGGCACATCGTCACCGCTCCGGTCGCCCAGCTGAGCCGTCCGGCGTTGGTCGCGGCGATGACCGGTGAGGACGTGACGATGCCCGAGGCCGAGCACCGGCCCGTGGCGTCGGACGCTCCGCTGCTGCTGGCCGTACGCGACCTGGTCACCTCCTCCGGTGCCGAGTTGTCGATGGAGGCCCGGGCCGGTGAGGTCGTCGGCATCGCGGGCGGCGGCGGCAGCGGCAAGATCGAGGTCGCCGAGGCGATCGTCGGCCTGGCGCCCCGGGTGGGCGGGACCGTCGCCGTCGACGGCCGCGTACTGCGTCCGGGCAGTGTCCCCGACGCCCTCGACGCCGGCGTCGGCCTGGTGCCGCAGGACCGGCACCGGGAGGGGCTGGTGCCGCTGCTGTCCATCGCGGAGAACGTCACGATGACCGTGCCGGACCGGATCGGGCGGCGTGGTCTGATCTCGCCGGCCCGGCGTGACGCCCTGGCCCGGGACACCATTGCCGGTCTGGCCATCAAGGCGTCCGGGCCGCGGGTGCCGGTCTCCGACCTGTCCGGCGGCAACCAGCAGAAGGTGGTCATGGGTCGGGCGTTGGCCAGCGATCCGAAGCTGCTGGTGCTCATCACGCCGACCGCCGGTGTCGACGTGCGGTCCAAGCAGACCCTCCTCGGTGTCGTGGAGGACGTACGCCGTCGCGGTACGACCGTCGTGGTGGTCTCCGACGAGCTCGACGATCTGCGGATCTGTGATCGCGTGCTGGTCATGTTCCAGGGCCGGGTCGTCGGCGAGATGGCCCACGGCTGGAGCGACAACGATCTGGTAGCCGCCATGGAAGGGGTGGATCTCCACCGTGTCTGAGACGCTGTCCACCACCACGCCGCCGTCCGTGACGCCGCCCTCGCGGCCGTCGCGGTCGCCGTCCTCGTCGCGGACCCTGGCGGTCGCCCGGCTGCGGGACCTCGCCCTGGTGCCGGCGATCATCGCGGTCGCGATCGTCGGATCGATCGTCAACCCGGTCTTCCTCAGCTCCGACAACATCATCAACGTGCTGCAGAGCATGTCGGAGATCGCCATCCTGGTCCTCGCCCAGACCATCGTGCTGATCACCGGCAAGATGGACCTGTCGCTGGAGTCGACCTTCGGGCTCGCGCCCGGCATCGCGGCCTGGCTGATCGTCGACCCCGCCCTGACCCGGGGTCTGGGACTCGACGTGCTGCCGGAGGCCTGGGCGGTGCCGGTGGCCCTGCTCGTCGGCGCCCTCATCGGTGCCTTCAACGGGCTGCTCATCGTCCGGTTCGGCCTCAACGGCTTCATCGTCACGTTGGGCATGCTCATCGTCCTGCGTGGACTGCTCACCGGGATCTCCGGCGGCCAGACCTTCTTCGCGCTGCCGGAGTCGATGACGTACCTCGGCTCCGCCGTCTGGTTGGGGGTGCCGGCCTCGATCTGGCTGTCGCTGCTGCTGTTCGCCGCCGGGATCGTGGTCCTCGGCTACACCCGCGCCGGTCGGGCGTTGTACGCGATCGGTGGCAACGCCGACGCGGCCCGAGCGGCAGGTATCCGTACCGACCGGGTGCTGTGGATCGCCCTCGTCGTGGCCAGTGTCCTCGCGGCCCTCGCCGGCCTGCTGATCAGCGGTCGGCTGGCAGCGGTGCCGGCGGCCCAGGGTAGCGGTGCGATCTTCCAGGTCTTCGCGGCGGCGGTGATCGGCGGGGTCAGTCTCAACGGCGGCAAGGGCAGTGTCTTCGGCGCCTTCACCGGCGTACTGCTGCTGTTCATGATCATCAACGTGCTGACCCTGGCCGGAGTACCCGCGCAGTGGACGAACTTCCTCAACGGCACCGTCATCCTGGTGGCCCTGGTGGTCTCCCGCATCACCGGAGGCAGGGCGCAGACATGAGTCGTCCGGCCCGCCGGGCGGGCCACCGCGAGGCCGGACCGGCAGGTCCGGGTACGACCAGGCCCGCCGTTCGATCCCCCAGGAGTTCCGGTGAGTGAGCGCATCTCGTCCGTAGAGACCATCGACGTACGGTTCCCCACGTCCCGGCACCGCGACGGGTCGGACGCGATGAATCCGTTCCCGGACTACTCCGCCGCCTACATCCTGCTGCGCACCACGACCGGGGCCGAGGGGCACGGGTTCGTCTTCACCGTCGGCCGGGGCACCGAGATCCAGGTCGCGGCGGTGCGGTCGCTCGCCGCGATGGTGATCGGGCAGTCCGTCGACGAGGTGACCGCCGACCCGGGGGCGCTGGCCCGCCGGCTCGTCGGCGACAGCCAGATCCGCTGGCTGGGCCCGGAGAAGGGCGTCGTGCACATGGCCGCCGGCGGTCTCGTGAACGCGGTGTGGGACCTCGCCGCCCGGCGGGCGGGCAAGCCGCTGTGGAAGCTGCTCGCCGACCTCAGCCCGGAGCAGCTCGTCGCCCAGGTCGACTTCCGCTACCTGCGCGACGCACTCACCGAGGAGGAGGCGCTGGCGTTGCTGCGGGCCGCCGAGGGCGGGCGGGCGGAACGCGAGCGGTTGCTGCGGGCCGAGGGCTACCCGGCGTACACCACCACCCCGGGCTGGCTGGGCTACGACGACGAGAAGCTGGCCCGGCTCTGCACGGAGGCGGTCGAGGAGGGGTACCGGCTGATCAAGCTCAAGGTCGGCGGAAGCCTGGCCGACGACGTACGGCGGATGGCCATCGCCCGGCAGGCCGTCGGACCCGACGTCCGGATCGCGGTCGACGCCAACCAGATCTGGGGCGTACCCGACGCGATCCGGTGGATGCGCGAGCTGGCCGCGTTCGACCCGTACTGGATCGAGGAGCCGACGTCGCCGGACGACGTGCTCGGGCACGCCGCCGTGCGCAGGGTCCTCGCCCCGGTCAAGGTGGCCACCGGCGAGCACGTGCACAACGCGGTGATGTTCAAGCAGCTGCTCCAGGCCGACGCCGTCGACATCGTGCAGATCGACGCCTGTCGGGTCGCCGGGGTCAACGAGAACCTCGCGATCCTGCTGCTCGCCGCGAAGTTCGGGGTTCCGGTGTGCCCGCATGCCGGTGGGGTGGGGCTGTGCGAGTTGGTGCAGCACCTGGCCATGTTCGACTTCGTCGCGGTCAGCGGCAGCACCGCCGACCGGGCCATCGAGTACGTCGACCACCTGCACGAGCACTTCGTCGACCCGGTACGGATCAGCGACGGGCGGTACCTCGCACCCGCCGCCCCGGGCATGAGCGCGGAGATCCTGACCGCGTCGTTGGCCGACTACCGGTTCCCGGACGGCCCACGGTGGACGGCCGCGTCGGTGGGGGCGGGAGCGCCGACACGATGATCATCGGGCGGGACGGCACTCGACGGGTTGGATCCGGAACATCTGATGTCTGGTTCGGATCCCTCGCCGGCACTGCCGGGTGTGCCCACCGTCCGGCCCGGCGGGGCCGGGACGGCTCGCGACGCACGCACGGTCCGGACGGAGCCGACCCCCTGCTACCTCTCCGCCGCCTGGGCGGCGAGCACCGTACGAAGCCACGCTTCGGAGGTGTTGACGTGCATCAGCGCGCTGGCGTGGGCGAGCAGTTGGTCGCGCGAGCGCAGGGCGAGGTAGATGGCGTGGTGTTCGTCGATCGTCTTGTGCGCCGCGTTGCCCTCTATCAACCCGCGCCACACCCGGGCCCGCAGCGTACGGCTGGACAGCCCGTCCAGCAGCGAGGTGAGGGTCTCGTTGCCGGTGGTCGCGACGACGGTGTGGTGGAAGGCGGTGTCGAACTGGATCAGCTTCTCGGCGTCGTCGGCCGCCGCCCGCATGTCCTCCAGGATCTGGGCGAGTTCGTCGAGCTGGGTGTCGGTCATCCGCAGCGCCGCCATGCCGGTGGCCACCGGCTCCAGCATGCGGCGCACCTCCATCACCTCCAGCAGCGTGTCGTCGCGCAGCAGTTCCACCGCGACGCCCAGCCCCTCCAGCAGGAGCCGGGGCGCGAGGCTGGTGACGTACGTCCCGTCGCCGCGCCGCACGTCGAGGACCCGGGCCGACTCCAGCACCTTCACCGCCTCCCGGACGCCGCTGCGGGACAACCCCATCTGTGCGGCCAGTTGCGGTTCCGGTGGCAGTCGGGCGCCCGGTGGCAGCTCGCCGCTCTGGATCATGCTTCGGAGCTTCGCGATCGCGTCGTCGGTCAGTGCCATCCATGCCCCCTTCGGACCGGTCCGCCCTGTGCCGCCGCCGTGGGACGGTCGCCCGGGCCGGCTGCCGGTAGCCCTCACCACTATAGAGACATCGGACGTTTGCTGTCGTCGAGGTCTGCCCAGCAAGGTTGCGCTGCCGTCGGTCCGGTCGACGGTGGCCGGCTCGGGGCCACTGAGAGGAGGGCTGTCCCGTGCGGACCGCCGTGAGTCGGGTGGACGAGCTTCCTGCCGTCCTGGTGACAGATGACGCCATCCGTGCCGTCGTCGCGTTCGAACTCGCCTACCGCGAACTGTCCCCGGGGCAGCGGCGGTTGCTCCGGTATCTCGGTCTGCACCCGGGGCCGGACTTCGACGTGTACGCCGCCGCGGTCCTGGGCAATCTGACCGTCGTGCACGCCCGGCAGGGCCTGGGGAAACTGTGCGAGCGCCGACTGGTCGTCCAGGACGGCATCCGCTACCGCCTCCCCGAGCAGGTCGCCGAGCACGCGCGCCGGCTCGTCGCGAGGGATCCCGCCGCCAGCCGGGAGGTTGCCCTCGGCCGGCTCCGCGACCATCTCTGGCCGCCGGGTGAGCGCGGCCGTCGCGGTACGGGGCGTGGCAGGGGCCCGGGGCCGGCGGACCGGACGCGTCGGGGTTGACCCCGGCGAGAGTCCTGGCAGCATCAACACATCTGATGTATCAGTGCAGCGTCGAGTGCGGTCCGGATCTCGCGCAGTGATCCGTCGGGCTGGCCCAGGCTGGTCGGGCGGTCGCTGACCGCCGGCCTTGTTTGGCGGAGCCTTGATCTGGCTGGGATTAGGCGGGCCGAGCGGGGCGGGCGACGGGCGACGGCTGCCGCCTATCGACTATTGCCTATTCCGTCGCGCGGGAGTAACCTTCGCGAAACACATCAGATGTCTGGCGACGTGAGGGCTGTCGGTGGCCCACCCCGGTGGGCCGGGGGCGCACGTCGCCGAGCGACTCGTTGATCGGCTTCCGTAGTTCTCCCACGTCTCGAGGTGACCGGATCGGCCACCGGTTGGAGGATCGATGTCAGACCTGACCCGACGACAGGTCCTCAAGTTCGGCGCGGTCGGCGCCGGCGGCGCCCTGCTGCCACTGCCGTGGACCGCCGCGGCCCGGGCGGACTCGGCGGCGCCACCGCAGGTGCTGGCGGCCGGCGATCTGGCGCTCTGGTACGACGAGCCCGCCGGCACCGACTGGCTGCGGGCGCTCCCGATCGGCAACGGCAGGCTCGGGGCGATGGTGTTCGGCAACGTCGACACGGAACGCCTGCAGCTCAACGAGGACACGGTCTGGGCCGGCGGCCCGCACGACCCCAGCAACCCGAGAGGGCAGGCGGCGCTGGCGGAGATCCGGCGGCTGGTCTTCGCGAACCAGTGGACCCAGGCCCAGGATCTGATCAACCAGACCATGATGGGCAACCCGGGCGGGCAGTTGGCCTACCAGACGGTCGGCAACCTCCGACTGGCCTTCCCCTCGGGTGGGGCGTCGCAGTACGACCGGCAACTGGACCTGACCACCGCGACCACCTCCGTGACGTACGTGGTGAACGGGGTGCGCTACCAGCGGGAGGTCTTCGCCAGCGCGCCCGACCAGGTCATCGCGATGCGCCTGACCGCCGACCGGACCGGGTCGATCACCTTCACCGCCACCTTCGACAGCCCGCAACGCACCTCGGTGTCCAGCCCGGACGGCAGCACCATCGCCCTCGACGGCGTCTCCGGCAACCAGGAGGGCGTCACCGGGGCGGTCCGGTTCCTCGCCCTGGCCAACGCCACGGTCAGCGGCGGCACCGTGACGAGTTCCGGTGGCACGCTCAGGGTCACCAACGCCAACAGTGTGACCCTGCTGGTCTCGATCGGCTCCAGCTACGTGAACTACCGCAACGTCAGCGGCGACTACCAGGGCATCGCACGGTGGCACCTCACGGCCGCCCGGGCCAGCAGCTACGACCAGCTCCGCAGCCGGCACGTGGCCGACTACCAGGCGCTGTTCGGGCGGGTCAGCCTCGACCTCGGCCGCACCTCGGCCGCGGACCAGCCGACCGACGTCCGGATCGCGCAGCACAACAACGTCAGCGATCCGCAGTTCTCCGCGCTGTTGTTCCAGTTCGGCCGGTACCTGTTGATCTCGTCGTCGCGTCCCGGCACCCAGCCGGCCAACCTCCAGGGCATCTGGAACGACTCGCTGACCCCGGCGTGGGACTCGAAGTACACCATCAACGCGAACCTGCCGATGAACTACTGGCCCGCCAACACGACCAACCTGGCCGAGTGCCACAGTCCGGTCTTCGACATGATCAGGGACCTCTCGGTCAGCGGTGCCCGGACCGCCCAGGTCCAGTACGGCGCCGGCGGCTGGGTCACCCACCACAACACCGACGCCTGGCGGGCGACCGCCGTGGTCGACGGCGCGTTCTGGGGCATGTGGCAGACCGGTGGCGCCTGGCTGGCCACCATGATCTGGGACCACTACCTGTTCAACGGCGACGTCGAGTTCCTCCGCGCCAACTACCCGGCGATGAAGGGCGCCGCACAGTTCTTCCTCGACACCCTGGTGACCGAGCCGACCCTGGGCTACCTGGTGACGAACCCGTCGAACTCGCCGGAACTCAGCCACCACTCGAACGCCAGCGTGTGCGCCGGGCCGACCATGGACAACCAGATCCTCCGGGACCTTTTCGACGGCTGTGCCCGGGCCAGCGAGGTCCTCAACGTCGACAGCACCTTCCGGACCCAGGTCCGGGCCGCCCGGGACCGACTCGCCCCGATGAAGGTCGGTTCGCGGGGCAACATCATGGAGTGGCTCTACGACTGGGTCGAGACCGAGCGGACCCACCGGCACGTCTCACACCTCTACGGGCTGGCCCCGAGCAACCAGATCACCCGGCGCGGCACCCCGCAGTTGTTCGAGGCGGCCCGGCGGACCCTGGAGCTGCGCGGCGACGACGGCACGGGCTGGTCACTGGCCTGGAAAATCAACTTCTGGGCGCGGATGGAGGAAGGCAACCGGGCCCACGACCTGATCCGTTACCTCGCCACGCCCGCGCGCCTCGCCCCGAACATGTTCGACCTGCACCCGCCGTTCCAGATCGACGGAAACTTCGGCGCCACCGCCGGCATCGCCGAGATGCTGCTGCACAGCCACAACGGTGAACTGCACATCCTGCCCGCGCTGCCGGCGGCCTGGCCCAACGGGCGGGTGAGCGGGCTGCGGGCCCGGGGCGGGCACACCGTGGGCATCACCTGGACCGGCGGCCAGGCGACCGAGATCCTCGTCCGGGCGGACCGGACCGGCGCCGTCCGACTGCGCGGCCGGCTCTTCACCGCCAACCACGCCGTCGTCGATACCACCGACGGCACCCCGGCCCGGACCACGCGGATCGAGACCGACCTCGTCGAACTCGCCGTGCAGGCGGGGCGCACCTACCGGGCCAGCGGATCGGTCGCCACCACCCCGACCCTGGAACAGAGCTTCACCAACGTCAGCACCACCAACGACACCAACACCGGGGCCGGGAACTTCGACGGCGGCGGGGCCACCCTCTCCGCGCAGGCCCTGGCCCAGGCCGGGGTCACCCCGGGCAGCACGGTGAGTCGCAACGGGGTGAACTTCCGCTGGCCCAACGTTTCCCCGGGCGGCGCCGACAACGCCATCGCCTCGGGGCAGGCCATCAGCGTGACCGGTACGGGTCGCACGCTCAATTTCCTGCTGACCGGCACGTACGGTGCCGTGTCGGGAACCGCCGCCGTGGTCTATGCCGACGGGACCCGCCAGACGTTCACGCTCGGCGCCCCCGACTGGTACGGCGGTCCGCACGCCGGTGGTACCGCCGCGATCGTCACCGCGTACCAGAACCGGCCCGGCAACCAGCGGCAGAATGTGGCCGCCTGCATCTACCAGGTGGGCGTGGCCATCCAGAGCAAGCCGGTGGCCCGGGTGGAGCTGCCGAACATCAGCGCCGGGCCGGCGACGAACGTACCGACCATGCACGTCTTCGCCATCGCGATCGGGAGCTGACGGCCGAGGTGACTGACAAGGCGAAGGAGTGTCCGTCAGTCCGGTAAGGGCTCCTCCAGGAGGACGTGTCGTGCGGACAGCGCGTTGCGGCGTACCGTCACCGGTGCCCGGCGGCGTTTGGGCGGGGTCGTGACCGGCTGGCGTTCGGTCAGACGTCCGTGCCAGCCAAGGTACGGGTGAAGCGTTCTACGGAGTGCGGCGGCCAGAGCGGCTGTCGCACTCCGGCCCTCGTGCGCCGTAGCCACCGCGACCAGGTTCGTCCTTTCCTTGTCCAGCCATCCGAGGGCCTCGACCATCGTGGCGAAGCTCCTCCCGCCGGCGGCCCGGTCGGCGTCCAGCGGTGGCGGCGCCTCCGGCCAGAGCACGGCGACGGCTGCTCCCGCCGATGCCAGGTAGTAGCGCAGCGCACGTTGAAGAGCCGAGTCCAGGTCTTTGGCGTCCGGAGTCCCCTGACAGAGCTCCCTTGCATAGGTTCGGAGAAGGTCGGGCAACCGGTAGCGGTTGACGGTCGGCGTTTCGGCGAGCCCGAGGTCGACCAGGAACTCCAGGTCGGCACGGACTTCGGAGGCGGGCCGGTCGAGCATCGCGGCTATGGCAGCGAGGTCGGGTTGCGGCACGTTGAGCAGCCCGAGTAGGCGGAAGACCCGGGCCGCCCCGCCAGCCTGCTCCTGCTTCAGGATGCCGTAGTGGGCGGCGAAGGCGGCACGCAGGTCGAGATCCGCCACGGTCAGCGCGTCGAGCCGTTGCCGTTCGTCGTCGAGCAGGTCCGCGAGGTCAGAGGGATCCCAGCCGGGGCGACCCACGAGCTTCGCGCCGGCGATGGCGAGCGGTAGCCGAGCGCAACCGTCGACGAGCCGGGCCATGCCGTCGGGGTCGGCGGCGGCCCGTTCGACGCCGATGGCGGTGGCGACCAACCGGATCGCTTCGTCCGGCTCGAGGACGTCGAGGTGTACGTACCGGGCAGCCGGAAGGGCGGCCAGGCTCCTCCGGGTGGTGGCGATGACGACAGATTGCGCGCTTCCCGGCAGGTACGGACGCAGTTGGGTGGCGTCCTCGGCATCGTCGAGGACGATGAGGACGCGTCGGCGGGCGAGCAGTGAGCGATAGGTGGCAGCCACCTCCTCGACGCTGTCCGACGCCGGCACCGACCCGCCGAGTGCCCGTAGGAAGTGAGTCAGTGTCGCCAGGTGGTCGACCGGTGTCGACGGCTCCGCCCGTCGTAGACTGGTGTAGAGCTGCCCGTCCGGAAACCGGTCCGACAGCATGTGCGCGATGTGGACCGCCAGGGCCGACTTACCCACCCCGCCGGTGCCCGTGATCACCGTGGCGGCTGGGCGGGTATCCGGCGATGACGTCAACTCACGTAGCACCAGTTCCACCTGGCGTCCGCGGCCCACGAAGGCGGGCACGTCGGCGGGAAGTTGCCGAGGCGCTTCGACCGACGTGCCGATGGTCCACCGAGTGACCCGGCGAGGTGGACGTTGGTCGGATGGAATGGCAGTTACCAGCGCGGGATCCCGATTCAGGATGGCGCGATGCAGCCGGTTCAGCTCCGGCCCGGGGTCAACCCCCAGTTCGTGACGTAGCTGCTCACGGACGTTCTGATACGCGTTCAGGGCGCCGACGGTGTCTCCGCAGCGATACAGCGCGGTCATCAGCGCGGCGTGTGCCGGCTCATGGAGGGGGCGCTCGGCGATGATCTGTCGGAGCAGGACGGCTGCCTCTTCGGCCAGACCGAGACCGAGGCAAACCTCGACGCCGTGCTCCAACAAGGTCTGCCGTTCCTCTTCGAGTTGTCGGGCATGCCGACCCAGCAGCGGCCCATGGCCGACATCGCACATCGCCCGGCCGCGCCAGGTTCCGAGCGCCTGCCTGAATGTCGTCAGCGCCGCCTCGGCGTCGCCGCTCGCCCGGGCCGCCTGACCGTCGGCGACCAGCGCACGGAAGACGTCGACGTCCCGCGCCTGGGTAGCCAGTTCGACGAGATAGCCGGCGCGGGTCGCTCGGACCACACGGACGCCGGGGGCGTCCAGTTGCTTGCGTAGCCCCGCCACGTACGTCCGGACGTTCGCCTTGGCCGAGCCGGGTGGCTGTGCTCCCCAGACTTCTTCGATGAGGTGGTCGATGCTGACCGGCCGGTTGGCCTCGGCGACCAGGCAGGCGAGAAGCGTACGTGGCTTGAGCGCGTTTACGGTGACCGGCCGCCCGCCGGGTTGGATGAGCATGGGACCGAGTAGGCCGTACTGCATCGCTACATCACCACCTCTCGATGCTTCCAAATGATCGACATCGTATAGCGCCTCTTCGGCATCGGCTTTCCCTGGTGATCAAAACATTGCAAGGCGTGACGGATCGCCTCGCTGTGCCTCTGCTAGGGGGTACGCATGAAAGCTGGCCGCTCGTTGTATCTCCGATATGCCTGCACTGTGCGTCCTGCTGTGCGCACAATCCGTACCTTGTCTGGAAGCCAGTAACAGGCCGGTCGCGACTACCGGGTCGGCTGATCGACCCGGTGGAGAGCGCCCTAGCCGCTGGTCGTGCCGAACGGGGAGGCAGGGCATGTTGAGGATTCGACGTCCGTTCACCACACCCCCGAAGCGGGGGAAGCATCTCGGTCGCCGTGGAAGAACACCATGGCTGCTGGGGGCGATGCTGCTCTGCGCGGCCCTGCTCGCCAACACCGCCGAGCCCGGCACCCGGACCGCACTCAACTCGCCGTCCAGGCCGGCGGCCGACCGCGTACACCGTGCTGAATCAGCACCGGACCAGCGATGGGGTTCGGCCGATCTGGAAGACCACATTGTCGAGGGTCCTGCCAACCGGACCGTCCCACAGTCACTACGGGGGCGTTACCCACTGACCAAGCCGTCGGCTCCTCCGGCCATCCGTCAGAACCGGGCCGAGGTGGTCACGCCGCCGGTCGCCGCTGTCCGTGGTTTCGACGAGGAGACCAGCCGGGAGCTCACGCACCGGCGCGATGCCCACCAACGCGCCTACACGAATGCGGACGGCACGGAGACGACGGAGATCTCCTCGACGCCGCTGCACTATCAACAATCGGACGGCACCTGGGCCGACATCGACCTGACGCTGGTCCCGGGCGGATCCGGATGGCGGTCCCGGGCCGACTCGGTCGACCTGAGGATCGCCCACCGGGCGGATGCGCCGGAACTGGTGCGGTTGGCCCTCGACGAGCAGCACGTCATCGCGTACGGACTCGCAGAGGCTCTGGCGGTTTCCGGCACGGCCCATGGCGAGACGGCGACGTATCCCGGGGTGCGGCCGGGGGTCGACCTGGAGTTGCGGGCCCAGGCGGGCGGGGTGAAGGAGACGCTCGTACTGCACTCGGCCGACGCGCCGCACCGGTTCCTGTTCCCGATGCGACTGACCGGACTCACCGCCGTGCTTGACCGCGACCGGATCGTGCTGCGTGACGGTGCCGGGGTCCAGCGGGCAGTGATTCCGGCCGGATACATGATGGATGCGAAGGGCGTGGTCTCCACCAGCGTCGCCTACCGGCTGGTTCCGGACGCGACCGGAACGGCGATCGAGCTGACCGCTGACCCTGCCTGGCTGCGTGATCCAGCACGGGCGTTCCCGGTCCGGGTCGACCCGTCGGTGGCCAACGGCGCCGCCGACGAGACGATGGTGGTGCAGGGCAACGGGTCACGCATCGACCGGGACGAGCTGTTGGTCGGCCGGCCGGGTAGCGGCGGCGCCGCCGCGTCGTACCTGAAATTCGACGGTCTGGCGGACCGGTTGCGCAACCACACCATTTTTGGCGCCCAGTTGCAGGTGGTGAACTTCGATTCGGCCTCGTGCAGCCCGCGTCGGGTGACCGTCCACCCGGTGACCGGATCCTGGACAGCCGGCTCCGGGTACTCCTATCCCGGTCCCGCCGTCGGTCCGGCGCTGACCAGCCAGTCCTTCGCGTACGGCTACGTCGGAATCGGCCAGGCCGCGTCGTCCTGCCCGATCAGGGGAACGCTGTTCGACCTGGGTACCAAGGGTCGTGACCTGATCCAGGGGTGGGCTGACGGTGACCCCAACCACGGGCTGTCGCTGCGCGCCTCGGACAGCGACAGCGTGGCATGGAAAAAGTTCGCCGGCACCGGCACCGCCAACCCGCCCCGGTTGTACGTCACGCACACGCCGTACAACGCCAGCTACACCATTCCCAAGCCGGTTCCTGAGCCTCCGGTCCTGCAGAACCAGGCCGGCAAGGTCAAGATCACGGTTACCAACCTCAGTGCCGAATCCTGGACGCCGGGCGCCTACTACCTCGCCTACCGGGCCTACCGGGTCTCCGACGGCACGGCGATGGGGCAGCGGCGGGCGGCCGATCTGACCACCACCGTGGCCCGCAAGGGACGGGTGACCTTCGACGCCACCATCCAGCCCCTGCCGCCGGGCCGGTACTTCCTCGACTTCACCATGGTACGGACCGGCGGACCGGTCTTCACCGACCAGCAGATCCCGCCGGGCCGGATTGTCCTGGAGGTCTTCGACATCCCGCCGGTGCTGGACGAACTCCAGCCGCCGAACGGTTACGCCACCCCCACCCTGACTCCGCAACTCTGGGCTCGGGCGACCGACATCGACGCGCCTCCGGGATCCACCCTGCGGTTCAACTTCGAATACTGCGAACGTGACGCCGCAGGAGCCCGGGTCAACTGTGCCAGTTCCGGCTACCAGACGGGTCAGGCGTGGACGGTACCGGCCGGCCGACTCGTCTGGAGCAAGACCTACGAGTGGCGGGCCGGCATCAGGGACGCCGGCAACGAGGTGTTCTCCGACTGGCAGACGATGCTGTCGGCGGTGCCGCAGCCGGAGATCACCTCCCGGATCGCCAACGCACCGTACGGCAGCCAGGAGCGTGACTTCGATCCACAGGTCGGTAACCTCACCACCGGAGCCGTCGACGCGGCCGTCTCCAACATCGGGCCTCCGCTGCGGGTGGTGCGTACCTACAACAGCCTGGATCCCCGACGTGACCTGTTGTTCGGTGCGGGCTGGATGACCCAGTTCGACATGCGGTTGTTGCCCGACGACGACGGCTCCGGAAACGTCGTCATCACCTACCCGGACGGGCAGCAGGTCCGGTTCGGCCGTAACCCGGACGGCAGTTTCGCCGCGCCGATGGGACGTACCGCCCAACTCAGCGTGACGAACGGGCTCTACAAGCTACTCGACCGGGCCGGAACCAGCTACGAGTTCACCGGCTCGGGCCGGCTCCACAAAATCAGCGACGCCTGGTTCAGGTCGATCCAGCTCAGCCACGACCCGAACAACGGCAGGTTGGTGAAGGCACAGGTGATGCCCGTCCCCGGGGCCACCTACGGTCGGTCGCTCACCTTCACCTGGACCGGCAACCACATCTCCAGCGTCTCCACCGACCCGGTCGGCGGCCGGCGTCTGACCTGGACGTACACCTACACCGGCGACCTCCTCACCCGGGTCTGCGCGCCCGACCCGGCAATCTGCACGAGCTACACCTACGCCGCAGGCTCCCACTACCGCAGCGCGGTGACGGACAGCGGGCCCGACTCGTACTGGCGGTTGGGCGAGGCCGAGGGCGGGACCGCCGGCAGTGAGGTCGCCACCAACCTCGGCAAGGACGCCGGCATCATCCGCAACGTCATCCTCGGCGTTCCGGGTGCCCTGGCCGGCACCAGCAACACCGCGGCCACCTTCAACGGCACCAGCTCCCAGATCGAATTGACCAAGGGGACCCTGAAGAAGAACCGCGACGCGACCATTGAACTGTGGGTTAAGATCTCGCCGAACCAGACCGGCGGGCCGCTGCTCGGATACCAGGACAAGGCGCTCGGCGAAACCGCGACCAACGGTCAGCCGTTGCTCTAGGTGGGGCTCGACGGGCGGTTACGCGGGCAGTTTGCCGGCGGCACGGTCAGCCCGATCACCAGTACCCGGGACATCCGGGACAACCAGTGGCACCATGTTGTCCTGTCCGCCATGGGCAACACCCAGACGCTCTATGTCGACGGCGAGTTGGCCGGCACCCGGACCGCCTCGATCGAGCACAGCACGCTCACCTTCAACCAGATCGGCGCGGGGTACGCGACCATTCCGGCATCCTGGCCACAGTGGGGAAGTTCGGCCCGACGCTTCTTTTCCGGCAGCATCGACGAGGTCGCCACGTACGCCCACCCGCTCGGGCCGTCGGCGGTAAAGGCGCACTTCGCCCAGGCGGCAGCGGCCGACCAGCTCACCAGGGTCACGCTGCCCAGCGGCAAGAACTCGTCCGAGGCGGTCTACGACACCGAACGGGACCGGATCAAGGAATTCACCGACGGCAACGGGGGCACCTGGAAGATCGGCGCCCCGGCGGTCTACGGCGGGAACAACGACCTCCGTCGGAGTGTGCAGGTGCTCGACCCGGCCAACCGTCCCTACCTCTACGAGTACGACGCCCTGGCCGGCCGGGTACTTCGCACCGGGACTCCGGTCGGAGTCGACACCCGCGAGGAGGATCGGCCGGACTACCGGTCGCCGTCGCCCACCCCGAGTCCGTCACCGACCGAGGTCTGTACCTCGCCCGACCCGAGCGACCCGGGTTTCTGCACCGTCATTCCCGGTGATTCCGGTGGGCCGATCTTCGAGGAGCACGAACTGACCGGTCTGGTCATCCGCTCGTTCGGCTACAACGACAAGGGATATCAGAGCGAGATCACCAACGAGAGCGGCGATAAGGTCCAGCTCACCTTCGACGACCGGGGAAACGTCACCTCACGCCGGACGTGTCGCACCGCCACCGAATGCCACACCTCCTACACCTCGTACCCCACAACGGTGACGAATCCATTCGATCCCCGTAACGACCTGCCGACCGAGACCCGCGACGCCCGGTCCAGCAGCGCGACCGACAACCGCTACCGGACCACCTACCAGTACACCTCCAACGGAGACGTACTACGGGAAACCGGCCCGGACGGCTTCCTCCTCGCGCACACCTACACCGACGGCAGCGGCGGCTCAGTCGGCCATCCGGACCCGACTCCACCCGGTCTGGTCCGCACCACCACCGACACCCGTGATGCGACGACGCGGTACCAGTACAACCGGCAGGGCGACTTGGCTGTGCTGATCACCCCGTCCGGTATGCGGGTCGAGTACACCTACGACGAACTCGGACGGCAGATCGCGGAGAAGGAGATCTCCGACACCTATCCGGCCGGCGTTGTCACCACCACCAGCTACGACGACCTGAACCGGCCGGTCACCAGCACCGGCCCGGTCACCACGGACGAGGTGAACGGCACCCGCCACCAACTGGTGACCACCACGACGTACGACGTAGATGGCAACGTGACCCGCGTGGAGAGCCGGGACGTGCTCAGCGACGCCCCGGCGCGGGTCACCACCACCGAGTACGACGAATTCAACCGGCCGGTACGTACCGTGGACCCGGAAGGCAACGAAGAGTCCCAGGGCTACGACCAGTTTGGCAACCGGACCTTTGTCATCGACGCCAACGGCAACCACTACGAGTACGCGTACACCGCGCGAAACGCGTTGGCGGAGGTCCGGCTGCGGGACTGGAACGGCGACCCTGAGCAGAGTGGGGCTCCACCGGACGGTGGCGACTACGTCGTGCTCAACTCGTACGCCTTCGACTATGCCGGCCGGATGGTGCTGCAGGTCGACTCGATGGGTCGGCGGCAGGAGTACACCTACTACAAGGACGATCTGCTCCACAAGATCGTGCTGAAGGGCTTCCGCAACCCGGACGGCAGCACCCGCGACTACGTGATGGAGGAGAACGCCTACGACGCGGCGGGCAACCTGACCCGGAAGGTCACCGGCAACGGGCTGTCGGTCACCGAGCACAGCGTGAACGCGATGGGGCGGATCACCAGTACCGTGCTCGACCCGGGCGGGCTGGCCCGGCGGATCAGCTACACCTATGACAGCGGCGGCAACGTGCTCCGCACCTCGTACTCGGGAATGCCGAGCAACGTGCCGTGGCCGACCAGCACGACCGGCAACGTGGTGGAGAACGTCTACGACGCGTCCGGCCGACGCACCCAGGAGAAGGTCGTCTCCGACAACGGGGCGCTGGTCACCTCGTACACCTTTGACCAGCGTGGTCTGCCGACCACCGTCACGTCCCCACGGGGCAACGTGGCCGGGGCCGACCGGACCGCGTACACCACGACGCTGCGGCACGACGAACTCGGCCGGCAGATCTCCGCCCGGGCCCCACCGGTCACGGCGGAGAGCAACGGCGGACCGGCCGCCGTCGTCCACCCGACCGTCTCCACCGGCTACGACGCCTTCGGACAGGTGGTGGCGACCCGGGACGCGCTCGGCAACGTCCGACGCAGCACCTACGACCGACTGGGGCGGGTGGTCAGCGCCAGCCAACCGATCTACGCCCCGCCCGGGATGCCCGTCCTCCCGACCGCGCCCACCACCACGACCAGCTATGACGCGCTCGGGAACCCGACCGAGATCGTCGATCCCCGAGGCAACGTCACCCGCCTCGGCTACGACCGGCTGAACCGGGTGATCACCCGGGATCAGCCGGGTTCGACCAACGAGCAACGGGCGGTCTGGCGCTACACGTACACCCGGACCGGAGAGGTGCTCTCGACGACCAGCCCGACCGGCGCCCGGACCGAGACCACCTACGACGACCTCGACCGGCCGGTCACCACCACCCAGATCGAGCGGTACCCGGTGCCCGACAGCTTCACCACCCGGTACCGCTACGACGACGTTGGTAACCTGGTCGAGACCGTGTCACCGGCCGGGGTCCGGACCACCGCCGCCTACAACACCGCCGGTGAGGTCGTCTCCAACACCAGCGCCGCCGGCGTGACCACCCAACTCGGCTACGATCTGCACGGCAACCAGGTGCGGGTGACCGACGGGCTGGGCCGGACAACCCGGACCGAGTTCGACGGCTTCGGCCGGGTCGCCCAGGAGTCGGACCTGGACGCCGCCGGCACCGTCCTCCGCTCTGAGAAGTTCGAGTACGACGCGGACGGCAACGTCACCGCCCAAATCAATGCCCTGCAGAAGCGGGCGACCTTCGAGTACGACGCGCACAACCGACTCGTCCGCCAAACCGAGCCGGTATCCGCCACGAAGAACATCGTCACCTCGTTCGGCTACGACGCGGCGGGTAACCGGACCCGGTACACCGACGGACGCAACAACGATGTCATCTACACCGTCAACTCACTGGGCCTGCCCGAGTCGGTGATCGAGCCCCCGACCGCGGGTCATCCGGATGCCGCCGATCGCACCTGGACGGTCGGGTACGACCGGGCCGGCAATCCGGAGCGTCTCGTCGCGCCCGGCGGCGTCGTCAGGATCAGGGCGTACGACGCGGCGGGCCGGCTGACCACGGAAACCGGCAGCGGTGCGGCCGCCGCCACCCGCGGCATCGGCTACGACCTGGCGGGCCGGGTCGTCTCGGTGAACGCCCCCGGCGGAACCAACACCTACGACTACAACGACCGGGGCGGGCTGCTCGGCGCTGTCGGGCCGGCAGGAGACGCGAGCTACACCTACAACCGGGACGGGCAGCTCGTCGCCAGGACCGACGCCTCCGGGACCGCCACGTTCGGGTATGTCAGGGGGCGGCTCGCGACACTGCAGGAGGACACGGGTGGGGTCACCCAGACCCTCGGCTACGACGCCGCCGGGCTGCCGACCACCGTCGACTACGGCTTCGGTCGGGTGCGGACGTACAGCTACGACAATCTCGGCCGGGTCAGTTCGGACGTGCTGCGCAACGCCTCCGGTGACGAGGTTGCCAAGATTTCCTACCAGTACGACGCCGACGACCGGTTGACGGTCAAGGAAACGACCGGCACGGCCCAACCGGGCCGGAACAGCTATGGCTACGACGACGCCGCCCGGCTCGTCTCCTGGACGTCGCCGACCGGCACCGTCGGCTACGAGTGGGACGATTCCGGCAACCGGATCGTGGCGGGCGACAAAACCTCCAGCTACGACGCCCGCAACCGGTTGCTCTCGGACGGCGACTACACCTACCAGTACACGGCGCGTGGCACGCTGGCCAGCCGGACCAGTTCGGGACTGGTCGAGGAGTACTCCTTCGACGCGTTCGACCGGCTGGTCGGCCAGGACGAGGAGACCTACCAGTACGACGGCCTGGACCGTGTCGGGATTCGTAACGGCACCAGCTTCAGCTACGCCGGTTTGAGCCCGGAGGTGGTCGCGGACGGCGCCGAGCGCTACAGCCGGGGTCCCAACGGGGAGCTGTTGGCCGTCGCCGAGGAGGCAGACTCCCGGGTCGCGCTCACGGACGAACACGGTGACCTGGTCGGCGCGTTCGACGGGGCAGACGGCACGATGGCCGCGCTCGCCGGGTCGACCGCCTACGACCCGTTCGGTGAGCGGATCGGAGTCAGCGGGGAACAGTCCAACCTGGGCTACCAGGGCGACTGGACCGACCCGGAAACCGATCAGGTCAACATGGGTGCCCGCTGGTACTCACCCGGCACCGGTTCCTTCATCTCTCGCGACTCGGTCACCTACGCCCAGGGCGCGTCGATCCTGGCCAACCGCTACACGTACGGCGCCGGCAATCCGCTGGCCAACACCGACCCGGACGGGCACTGGGCGTGCGGCTGGTGCGCGCGGGCGGCGAAGGCTGTTGGCGGCGCGGTCAGCAGCGCGGTCAGCAGCGGCTACCGAGCCGTCGTCAGCGCCGGCGGATACGTCAACCAGTACGCCCGGGCGGCCTGGTCGGGTCTGAAGCGGGGCATCACCATCGGCTTCGACATGGCGAAGAGAGGGCTGCGGGCGCTCGCCGACGGAATGAAGGCGGTCGGCAGAGGCTTGAACAGCCTCTACAACAAGTATGCGAAGCCTTACGTCGACCGGGGCAAGCAGTGGTTGGCGCAGAAGGCCGCAGCGGTGCAACAGCGGGCGGTGCAGATCCGTGCGGTGGCGCGCCAGGCGATCAAGTATGCGGTAAAACACACCCCGGTCGGCAAGATCGCGGCAGCGGCGAGGCCGTTGATCGCCGGCCTCGGCAAGATCGTCGTCACCGCGGTCACCCAGCCGGCCGCGCTGGTCTCCGCCATGCAGAACGTCGTGGCGGACAGCGCCAAGGCAGCGGCAGACCTCTACAACCAGGCGATCGCGGCCCGGGACGCGGTGATCGGTGGCCTGACCACCGCGTTGGACGCGGCCGGGAACTGGGTCGTCGAGCACAAGGCCGCGATCGCCGGAGCGGTGGCGGGTGCGGTCGTCGGCGTGGGGTGCGGGGTGGCGGTCGGGTGGACCGGGGTCGGCGCGGTCGGCTGCGCGGCGGCGGCTGGTGCGGTCGGATCGCTGGTCAACGACCTCGTCGAGGGCGGCAAGGGCTGGCAGGAGATGACCGCCAACGCGCTGATGGGCGCCGCATTCGGCGCGGTCACCGGCCCACTGTCCACCGTGGCCGGATCCGCGGTGGGCGCGGGCGTGCGGGCCGTGATCGGCGGAGCCGGCCGGTCGGCGTTCTCGGCGGCGGGCACTGCCGCGATGTCGACCGCGAAGGGCTTTACCAACCTCCGTCCTGGCGGCCTGGTCGGCCGGGCTCTAGACAGGCGGGCGCCGGTCCGGATGGGCGGCGGATGTACCGGGTCCGGAGTGTCGAACAGCTTTGTTCCGGGCACCGCCGTTCTGATGGCCGACGGTGGCCGTAAGCCGATCGAGGACGTCCGGGTCGGTGACGTGGTGTTGGCGACCGACCCGACGACCGGCGAGACGGGGCCCAGGAAGGTCACCGACCTGATCGTCGGCCAGGGCGAGAAGGAAATCGTCGAGGTCACCATCGACGTGGATGGTGACACCGGAGACCACACCGCTTCGGTCCAGGCCACCGCCGGCCATCCGTTCTGGGTACCGGATTCCGGCACCTGGCTCGACGCCTCGGAGCTGCATGCCGGTTCGCTTCTGCGTACGTCGGCTGGTACCTACGTACAGGTCACAGCGGTCAAGCGATGGACTGCGCAGGACCAGCGCGTCCACAACCTCACCGTCGATGGCCTGCACACGTACTATGTGGTTGCCGGCAGCATTCCGGTCCTGGTCCACAATTCAGATGTCGGTGCCAGATTTGTTTGTCCGACAAATGGTCGGATAACCGATTTGGCGCCTGAGCGAGGGACTCGCGGGGGAACAGGTGAACTCGAATTCGAACCGCCGTTGTTTCGTAGTAGCCCGGCCGGTGGATGGGATCTTGAGGATCAACTCGTTGAGGCGCAGGGTATGGTGTCCGAGGCGGTGCACGCGGCTACTGGTGTGGCGAAGACGAAGACCTGGGTCGGTGCCGTGAATCTCCGTACCGGAGAGATTGCGGTCAGCTGCTCTGGTCGTGGTAACTGTGCTGAGCCAAATGTATTGATCGGAACGGACTGGGACCATGTGGATGTGATCTTCACCAAGGCTTTGAAATGGCAGAACTTCAGAGATGGCGTAGGGCGCGCGGTGCAGGAAAAGGAAGTTTGCTCGGTCTGTCAGGGTCTATTTGGTGAAGGCAACTTCGTCTCAGGGGTATTTTGGGGTTGAGGGGGTCGCTGATGTCTTCGAATAAGTTGTTTTCTGCGGAGCTGGACAGGTATGACTGGAGTCGGTTTCGGTGTGGCTGTCGAGGCACGGCAGAACATGTGCCCGCGTTGTTTCGATCGCTGATCGATGTCGAGGATCCTTCGGATGTCTATGGCGTGACCTTAGATGGACATCTGGAGGTGGATGGAAATCTGTTCGAGGTTGCTGTTCCGGCAATCGGAGTAATCCTCGCGGCAATGACTGGAGACTTGTTGCCGTCTTCCCGGCTGGAGCTTCTGGAGGCATTGTGGCGTGTGTTGGCTGGAGAATCGCATTCTACTGAAAGGTCCATCGGGCGTGGGCGATTGGGGGATGAGTGCCGGCATAAGGCGCGTGAAGGTATTTGGGTGATTCTGCAGGAGGGTTTTGGCAAGCATGGTGAAATCGTGGGTGAGATCCTGGAGTTGATCGATCTTGATGATGCGCGACTCGCTTACTATGCTGAGATCCTAAAGGCTTCCCGTAAAAGGACTAGGCGCTCACGTTCGACCGATTAGGTTTCCCGGTTGGCTGGCGGTGGCTTCCTGGGGCGCGCTTTTTGTTGATTGACTTCCTGGATTACCCAATCTCGGAAGAGGTCTGTCGTTCCGTGGACGTTGGCGGCTGGTCGGATGCGTGTGACTAGGGTCAAGCAGATTGTCGAGGTGTAGCTACCCTCCAAAGTTGTACGACAATGATTGGAGAAAGGTGTATCCAACTTGGGTTCGGCCTGGCCTGCGGCCGAAAGCTTCACGTGCTGCTGGCCTAGTTCTTGTGGTGTTGGCGGCGTTGCTCAGTGTGCCGGCCGCGCCTGCCTCGGCGGCGATCACCCCGGCGGCCGGGGTACACATCCAGGTATCGCACACCAATCTGTGTATGAACGTCCAGGGTGGCGGTACGGCCAACAGCGCGAAGATCGTCCAGTATCCGTGCAGCGCCACAAATACGAACGACGACTGGAAGGCCGTTTCGCAGGGCGACGGCACCTATCACATCGTCGCCATTCACAGCAACAAGTGTCTGAACGTCCAGGGTGCCTCGACGGAAGTCGACATCAACATCATCCAGTACACCTGCGATGCCACCAACAAGCACGACAACTTCCGGTTCCGGCCGGTGCCCGGGTCGCACACCTTCCAGATCGTTGCCGAACACAGCGGCAAGTGCCTGCACGTCTCCCGGAACTCGCTCGAGACGAGTGCTCCTGTCGTCCAATGAGGTGATCTCAGCAAGGATCCGGGGGCGGTTCGGGATGACACGGGCGTACCGTCCATAGCGGACAGCTTTTGATAAGGACGTGGAGCCATCGGTAGACAGGTTCTTGCGACGGAATCGG
>NZ_JBDPLT010000031.1:0-87781 GCF_039871775.1 Plantactinospora sp. B5E13 | reverse complement strand
GCCCTACCTGGCACCGCGACGCACCGGCGTTCCGGAGATTCTTCCGGATCCGCCTCAGCGGAGGTAGACCGCCGGGGTCGGCGGGGCGGACATGCCGTTGCCGATGAAGAAGCTCGGGTGCGGCGGCTGGTTGTAGGCGGTGTTCTGCCAGGCGATCGCCACCCGGTACATCGGGTCGTGCATCAGGGTGTGGATCCGGACGTCCGTCGGGTTCGGCGTGCTGTAGATCCGCAACGCCCGGTTGTCGCTGGTCCGCCAGACCACCTCCTCGCGCCAGTCACCGAGGAGGTCGGCCGAGAGCGCCGGGGTGGCCTTGGTGCCGTTGTTCGACGCCACCCCGCTGCCGGTGAGCAGTCGGGTGTCACCACTCGTGCCGTACTTGTCGATCCGGGTCTGGTCGAGCAGCTCGCGGACCGGATCGCCGTCCCACCAGATCAGGAAGTTCGCCGACGACGGCTTGCGGCCGACGTTCGTGCCGGAGGGGCTGCGTAGTCCGTCGGCCGCCGACGACCATGCCTCGGCGCCCGGGCTGCCGGCGTGGACGTCGCCGGCCACGCCCCGGCCGTTGTCCCCGGCCGGGCCGGTGGACCAGTAGACCTGTCCGGTACGGGCGTTGGCGAACCAGGACGACGGCTTCGAGGAGTCCTCGCTGACCTTGAAGTACTCCAGCCCGGCCCGGGCCGGGTCGAGGTCGCCGAGGTGCGCCGCGTCGCCGTGCCCGTGTCCGGTGTTCCACAGCGGCGCGCCGTTGTCGTCGACGGTCATCGCGCCGTACACGATCTCGTCGCGGCCGTCGGCGTCCACGTCGCCGACGGTCAGCGCGTGGTTGCCCTGGCCGGCGTACTGGGAGCCGGCCGAGTTGGAGTCGAACGTCCAGCGCCGGGTCAGGCTGCCGTTGCGGAAGTCCCAGGCGACGATGACGGACCGGGTGTAGTAGCCCCGGGCCATGATCAGCGAGGGCCGCTGGCCGTCCAGGTACGCCGTACCGGCGAGGAACCGGTCGACCCGGTTGCCGTAGTTGTCACCCCAGGAGGAGACGGTGCCCCGGGCCGGCAGGTAGTCGACGGTGGAGAGGGCGGCGCCGGTCCGGCCGTCGAACATGGTCAGGAACTCGGGCCCGGCCAGCACGTACCCGGACGAGTTGCGGTGGTCCGCCGAGGCGTTGCCGATCACCTGACCGGTGCCGGAGCGGCTGCCGTCGGCGGTCTTCATCGCCACCTCGGCGTCCCCGTCGCCGTCGTAGTCGTAGACCTGGAACTGGGTGTAGTGCGCGCCGGCCCGGATGTTGCGGCCCAGGTCGATCCGCCACAGCCGGGTGCCGGTCAGGGTGTACGCGTCGACGTAGACGTTGCCGGTGTAGCCGGACTGCGAGTTGTCCTTGGCGTTGGACGGGTCCCACTTGAGGACGATCTCGTACCGGCCGTCGCCGTCCAGGTCACCGACGGAGGCGTCGTTGGCCGAGTAGGTGTACGCCTCGCCGGAGGGGGTGGTGCCGCCGGCCGGGATCTGCAGCGGTACGTCGAGATAGCCCGAACCGAACTGCAGCGCGGGTGCCGAGGCGGCCTGTTCCGTCCCGTTCACCACCGCCCGGACGGTGTACGCGGCACCGGCCGCCGCGCCGGAGTCGAGATAGTTGGTGGCCCCGGTGATCGGGCTCGGGTTGACCCGGGTCGAGCCCCGGTAGAGGTTGAACGCCACTCCCGAGGTTTCGGTGCCGAGCAGTCGCCAGGAGACCAGGTTTCCGTTGCCGGAGCGGACGCTGACCAGTCCCCGGTCCAGCTCCTCGACCTGTTTCGCGCCGGCCGGCGGGTTCGGTGGCGGCGTGGTGACCGGTGGGGTGGTCGGCGGCGGGGTGGTCGCGGGCGGGGTGGTGGCCGGGGGCGGTACGGTCGACCCGCCGGTGGTCGGGGCGATCGTGCCGGTGCAGGTGGTGCCGTTCATCGCGAAACCGCTCGGCACCGGGTTGCTGCCGGTCCACGAGCCGTTGAAGCCGAATCCGACGCTGGTGTTGGTGCCGAGCGTGCCGTTGTAGCCGACGTTGGCGGCGGTGACCTGGGTGCCGGACTGGGTGACGGTGGCGTTCCAGGCCTGGGTGACCTGCTGCCCGGCCGGGTACGACCAGGTCACCGTCCAGCTGGTGACCGGGTCGCCGAGGTTGGTGAGGTTGACGCTGGCGCCGAAGCCGCCCTGCCACTGGTTCGTGACCTGGTAGTCGACCCGGCAGCCGGCGGCAGCGGCCGAGGCGACCACCGCGCCGAGGGCGACACTGGCGGCGAGGGTGCCGACAGTGCCGGCGGCGAGCAGGGTGGTGCGTTGTCGCGACGTGCGCATGACGGTTCCTCCGTGACGAGGCGGGGCTGCGGTGACGACGCCTGGCCGGTCGGGCCGGCCGACGGGCCGCACCGGTCCTGCCCTCGACCGGATGGCGCGTACCGCAGGCGGCGACCGTGACTGGAACAGTTCAACGGTTACCGGGGACGGGGGTGGCTCCCTTGTGACGAAAATGCTAGGACAAGCGCTTTCCCAAACACAACATCGGAGCGGGTTGATTTAAAGGTTTCAGTATCCGGCGTCCGGGGTTATCCGGTGGCTGGTCAGACCGGCGCCTGACTAGGCTCGGCCGGTGGCTCCGATCATGATCCAGGTCCGTCCGCTCGAGGTCGGCGAACTCGAGGCGGCCTGGCAACTCGGCCGTCTGGCCTTCGGCTCCGCCCCGACCCCGGCACCCAGCGCGCTAACCCCACTGGTCGGGCTGACCCGGTACGGCGCGTTCGACTCCGCCGGCCGGCTGCTCGGCAAGGCCGTCGACCTGCACCACGAACAGTGGTGGGCGGGCCGGCGGGTGACCGCCGCCGACGTCGCCGGGGTGGCGGTGGCCGCCGAGGCACGCGGGCGCGGGGTCGCCCGGGCCCTGCTGCGGACCCTGCTCGCCGACGCCCGGGAACGGGGTGCGGCGATCAGTGCCCTCTACCCGACGGTCACCGGCCCGTACCGCAGCTGTGGCTGGGAGGTGGCCGGCGCACAGCGCGCCGTCGAACTGCCCACAATCGCGCTACCGGCACACCGGCCGGCTCCGGAGCTGACCGTACGGGCCGGCGGGGCCGCCGACCTGCCGGCGGTTGCCGACCTCTACGAGCGGGTCGCCCGGCACCGCGGCGGCCTGCTCACCCGCAAGGACGTCTACGCCCCGGAGCCGTCGACCGGGCTGCCGAACGGGATCGACGGACTCACCCTGGTCGAACAGGACGGCCAACTGGTTGGGTACGCGGCCTGGGCGCGGGGCCCGGGCTACGACCGGCACGCCGTGTTCACCGTGGAGGACGTCTTCGCCACCACCGCGGCGGCGGCCCGGGAACTGGTCGGTTTCCTGGCCGGCTGGCGCAGCGTCACCCCGACCGTGCGGCTCTGGCCGCTGGCGCACGACGCGGTCGCCGCCCAGTTGCCACTGGAGCACGTCCGGGTGCGCGAGGAGCGGATCTGGATGCACCGGCCGGTCGACGTGACCCGGGCGGTCGCCGACCGGGGCTGGCGGACCGGCGTACGCGGCCGGGTCGACTTCGCGCTGACCGACGCCGACGCGCCGTGGAACTCCGGCTTCTGGCGGCTGGAGGTCGACGGTGGCGAGGCACACCTGCACCGGATCCCGGACGAGCCGGCCCTCTCCCTCGACGTACGCGGGTTCGCCCTGCTCTACACGGGTGCGGCCGACGCGTACGCGGTCGCCGAGGCCGGTCTGCTCCGTGCCGGCGGCGGTGCCGACCCGGGCCCGCTCGACCTGCTCGGCTCCGGACCGCGCGCCGAGGCGATCGACTACTTCTGACGCGGCAGGGCCCTGCCTGTGGTTGCCGTACGCGGCACCTGCGGTGACTACCTGTCGTCGGGCCCCAGCCGCCAGACCGCCACGCCTTCGATGTCCTCCAGTGGGACGAATCCCCAGCGGCGCGAGTCGAGGCTCTCCGGATGCTCACCGAGTAGTACCGTCATGCCGGCGGGCACGTGTCGGAAGCGACCGCCGACGGCGTGGACCACCGGTTCCGGGACGGTGTCGCCCGGCAGCGCCGCCAGCCGCTTGACGAGCCATGCCGACGCGGCGGATCCGGTCGGGACGGTCCGGCGCCCGCCCTCCTGATGGTGTGCGATCACGATGTTCCCCACCCGGAGTCGACGTGTTCGACGGACCAGGAGCCGGTCGCCGGGGGCCAGGCCGGGACGCATACTGTCACCCACCACCTTAATGATCATGAATTGTCGGCGTGCCGCGACCACCCCACCCACCACAATCGCCGCGACCACGGCGGCTCCGATCACCACGGCAAGCAGAAACACAGCCCTGTCGGCCATACCCGTCCTTCAATGACCTTTGCGTGACCCATGAGATCGACCCGTTGACTGCCTTGGATGTTAACGCTAACGTCCAGGATGCCCAGACAGTCGACACGGGCACCGACTGACATGTGGGACATGGGGGAAAGTCGTGAGCGCTGTGGTAGTCGCGGCAATACTGACCACCTCCGGCGCACTGGCGATATCTGTTGTCGGCAAGGTGCGCACACGATCGGCTTTCGCCGCGTTCGCTGACGCGATCACCGGTCTACGGGTGTTACCCCCACCCTGGTCCCGGCCCGCGGCCGCCGCCTCGATCGCGGCCGAGATGTTGGTGCTGGCGTTGCTCTTCTGGCCGGGCGGGGCGAGCGTGGGCCTGGCTGCCGCCGTGTTGCTGTTCGGCGCGTTCGCCCTCGTGCTGGCGCTGGCCATCCGGCGGGGAGCCACCGTCGGCTGCCACTGTTTCGGGCCGACGGGCGCGCCCGTCTCCCGGCGACACGTCATCCGCAGCGGGTTCCTCTCGGCTGTCTCGTTCGGCGCTCTCGTCGGCACCATCGCCCAACCGGCGACATCGCTCAGCAGGCTCGATCCACCGCAGCTTGTGTTGGCGTGCGTCGCGGCGGGACTCGTGGTTGCCGCGCTGGTCTGGCTCGACGATCTGGTATGGCTCCTGCGGGGGCCGACCCACGCGCGCTGACCGCGGAACTCCCGACTGCCCGCCGTTGTGCGCCCCGGCACTGAGCCAAGGAGAACCGGTGCTACTTCTCTCCGTCGTTGTTGCCGCACTGGCGGCACTCGTCCTCGTCGACCTCGTGCTGAGCGCCGCGATCATCAGGCGTCTGCGCGAGACGGAGGCGAAACTCCTCGAGATGACGACGCCACCCGCGTCGGGGCTGCCGATCGGCGCCGCCCTGCCGGAGTTCGCGTCGCCCGACGGTCAGGTCTCCCGCGCCGATGTCGCGGGCAACCCGGTTCTGGTCGGGTTCTTCTCGTCCAGCTGTCGGCACTGCCCGGCCCAGGCGGAACAGTTGGCCGACCGCGCAGAGGAGCTCGCCACCACGGGCGTCCGGGTGGTCAGCGTCCTCACCACGGGCGAGGGCCAGACCGACGAACTCGCTCCGACCCTGGGAAAGGCCGGCCTCGTCGTCACCGAGGACAGCCCGAGCACGCTCATGGCGACCTTCCAGGTGCAGGGCACCCCGTCGTTCGTGATGTTCGGGGCCGACGGACGGCTGTCGGCACGCGGCCACGACCTGGGCGAGGTATTGAACAGCCAATGAGGCGATCGGCATGGTTGCTGGGCCGCGCGTTCGGGATCTATTTCGGCGCCGCGCCCCTGGCCGCCGCCATCAGCATGGTCGTCATGGTGGTGGGCGGTCTGGCGGCGGTGGCCACCGCCTGGTCCACCCGTGCGCTCATCGACGGACTGTCCGCCGACGACAGTGCCAAGCTCTGGTTCGGCGTCGCCGGTTTCGGCCTGCTGGCGATCGTGTCGCCGGTCATCCTGCACGTCTCCCAGTACGCCCAGCGGGATGCGGAACGCCGGGTGACGATTCGCACGCAGCAGGAGTTGTTCGCCGCGGTGTCGGCGCATCCGGGTCTGAAGGAGTTGGAGGACAGCTCGTTCCATGACCGGCTGCGGCTCGCCCACGAGGCGAGTCGCTTCGCACCGACCCAACTCAACAGTCTGGTCCTGGCCGTCGGCCAGGAGACGATCACCGTGGTCGCCTTCGGTGTCACGCTGGTGCGCTGGTCTCCTCTGGTGGGCGCACTGGTGCTGCTGGCCGCCGTACCCACACTTCTCGCCCAGATCCGGCTGGCGCGGATGCGGGGGGCGATGCTGGAACGCACCGTGCCGATGATCCGCAGGCAGGCCTTCTACGCCGCACTGCTGCTCGACATGCGGGCGGCGAAGGAGATCCGGCTGTTCGGACTCGGCGCGTTCTTCCAGGGCCGGCTCCTCGACGAACTGCGGGCGGCCCAGGCGCAGGAGCGTCACCAGGACCGTCTGGCACTGTGGGTGGACAGCGTGCTGGCGGCGCTGACCGGCCTCGTGTCGCTGGTGGCGCTGACGGTCTTCGTTGTGCGCGTCGCGGACGGGCGCGGCACCGTCGGCGACCTGGTGCTCGTGATCGCGGCACTGGCCGCGCTCCAGATGTCCGCCTCGGGTCTGGTCCGCCAGATAGCGATGCTCGGCGAGACGTTCATCATGTTCGGCCACTACGTCGACATCACGGCGGTGACCCGTGAGGTGCGCAAGACCGGGCCACTACCTCCCGCGCCGCCGCTCGCGCAGGGCCTGGAGTTCGACGACGTGTGGTTCCGCTACGCGCCCGACCACGACTGGGTGTTGCGCGGTCTGACCTTACGAATTCCCCGCGGTTCCTCTCTCGCGATGGTCGGCGACAACGGCGCCGGCAAGTCCACGGTGGTGAAGCTGCTCTGCGGCTTCCACACCCCGAGCCGGGGCGTCATCCGATGGGACGGCGTCGACATCACCACCCTCGACCCGGCATCCCTGCGTGCCCGCATCGGGGCGACGTTCCAGGACTTCATGACCTATGAGCTGTCCGCCCACGACAACATCGCGATCGGAGACATCAGCGCGCGCGACGACCGTTCACGCATCCGCGCGGCGGCGGTCACCGCCGACCTGGACTCGGTGTTGTCCGGCCTCCCCCGCGGCTATGACACGATGCTGACGCGGGCCTTCAGGGACGGTGACACGGCCGATGCCGGCGTGGTGCTGTCCGGCGGCCAGTGGCAGCGTCTGGCGCTTGCCCGGGCCGTCCTGCGGGAAGGCACCGACCTGCTGATCCTCGACGAGCCGTCCTCGGGGCTCGACGTGGCGACCGAGTACGAGATCAGCCGGCGGCTGGTGTCGTTGCGCCGTACCCGCACCAGCCTGCTCATCTCCCACCGCCTCAATACCGTCCGCGGGGCCACCAGCATTGCGGTGCTGTCCGGCGGTCGCATTCTCGAGCAGGGCAGCCACGACGAGCTGATCGCATCGGGGGGCCGCTATGCCGAGTTGTTTCGCCTCCAGGCATCCGGTTATGACGACGCTCGTGCACCAGAGGTAGCGCTGTGAACGCTAACACGCTCTTACAGGTGTCGTTGCTGGGCCCGCTCGAGGTGAATGTCCGGGGGCGGCCGATGCCGATCGGCAGCTCCGGAAGACGAGCACTGCTGGTGGCGCTCGCGTTGAATCTGGGCACCGTGGTCAGCGTCCACCATCTCGTCGCCGTCATCTGGGACGGTAGCCCGCCGAGGACGGCAACCACCAAGCTGCAGGGGCATGTCTCGGCTCTGCGGCAGAGCCTGGTGCGGCTCGGTGGCCCGGACGCCGTGAACGTGCTGCAGACCCGTCCACCGGGTTACCTGCTGTGCCCACACCTCGCGTCGACCGATCTCGCACGCTTCGACGAGTTGACCCGCCGGGGCGCCAACACACGCCTCCCGGACGAGGCCGAACAGCGGGCTGCCGTACTCGACGCGGCGCTGCGGCTGTGGCGGGGAACCGCCTGCGTCGACGTCACGTCCGCCGGACTGACGGTCGAAGCCTCCGCGCTCGACGAGCGGCGGTGGCGGGCGATGGAGGACCTCGCCGAGGCGCGGCTCGTACTCGGGGACCACAACGCCGTCATCGACGCGATGGAGCCCCTGGTACGCCAGTGCCCCTACCGCGAGCGAGCCTGGGAACATCTCATCGAAGCACACATGGGGCGGGGCGACATCGCGTCGGCCCTGGCGGCCCATGACGAGCTGTGCGACCTTCTCGCCGCAGGTCTCGGCATCGTACCCGGCCAACGGATCCGCCGGCTGGTCAGCACGATTCGCGCGAGCGTCCGGCGTTAGCGCGGCGTTAGTGACACGTAAGCGAGCGATGACATCGTTGACGCACCGCCACATCGTCGGACGACGACACGAAGGAGAACGCGCAGATGGTCATCATCAACAGACTGGGCGACAAACTGCTGGCCGCTCTGCTGCCCAAGGCCAAGGCCTCCGCGTGCAACGTCTGCACCCGCGCCTATGTCGGGTGCGGTGGCCCGTTCTGCTACTACTACTACAACAAGGTGGTGGCGGGCCAGGTCCGCTGCTACGCCAACACGGCCGACTACTGCGACGCGCCGAACGTGAGCTACCGCGTCGGTTGCTGCTGATCGCCGGTCCAGCGCCGCCGGCCGGGCCCCATCCGGCCGGCGGCAGCATGTCGGGCCCGAACCGGTGCTGGTCGCGGACGGACGGTGAGCTAGTTGCTGGGCATGGTCGTTTCGCAGTGGCGGGTACGGGCGCGTCGCTCGTTGGCGTTGTTGTCGATGATCGCCGTGGCGGTGGCGGGATTCACCCTGCTCACCGGAACCGCGGTGACCTCCCGTCTGGACGCCGTCGGCACGATCGCCGCCAACTACCGCCCCGTGTACGACCTCCTGGTGCGCCCCGGCGAGGCGGTGCTGCCGCTGGAGCGGCAACGCAATCTGGTGCAGTCGGGTCAGTTGGCGGGAATGCGCGGCGGAATCTCCGTCGCGCAGTGGCGGGAAATCCAGGCGGTACGCGGTGTTTCCGTCGCGGCGCCGGTCGCCGTCATCGGATACGTGATGCGGACCGTACCCGTGACGATCGACCTCTCGGACGAACTGGACCCGACCGCGGAGCGTCAGGTGCTGCGGGTGCAGCCGACCTGGGTGACGGACGCGGGGTTGAGTCGGATCCCGGACGGGCCGGCGTATCTCTACGTCACCCGCAACCGGGTGGACGTGGTGCCGAACAGCGAACTCGACAGTGGCGGGGGGCTGCCGCCGCCGGAGGAGATCGACGCCGACGGAAAGCGGGTGGAGATCTGCCCCGTGGTCCCGTTCATCGGCGAGCGGGACGGGCTCCAACCGACGGATCCCCGGGCCCGGTCGTCGTTGACGTGCGTCGGCGGACCGGGTTCGACGGACCGGGAGGGCAAGCCGACGCGCCCGGCCGTCACCCTCGTGTGGACGGTGCCGTTCCTGATGGCCGCGGTCGACCCCGACTCGGAGGCCGCGCTGGCGGGGCTCGACCAGGCCGTCACCTCGGGGCGGTACTTCACCCCGGCGGAGGCGCCGACCACCCACCGCCTGGACGGGATGCCGTACCCGTACTCGGTGCTGCCGGTCCTGATCGCCGACCGACCGCAGGTCGACGGGACGCTCCAGGTCGACGTCGAGCGGCTGGACCCCGGCGCGGTCGAGTTGGTCCGGACCTCCGCCGACGACCAGCGGCTACGCGCCGCCCTGGGCACCGAGCCCGGCACCCCCGTGGCGCGGTGGTCGACACCGGTCGACGACCCGTACCAGGACATGGTCGACCGGATGCTGCACCCCGGCGAGCTGGGCATCGAATACGACACGGCCACGACGAACACCATGTGGCTCCACTCCTTCTGGACCGTCGGAGCGACGGACACCGTGCCGGAGGCGGACGGGTTGCGGGCCCGGCCCGCACCGTACGACCTGAGGATCTGGGGCCAGGGAGCCGACGACGGGGGATCGTCCCGGCACGTCCCGATGGAGTTCGCCGACACCAGCGTGCGGGGCGGCGTCGCCGTGCATCGCAACACCGCCCGCGGGTACGTCGTCCAGGCTGGCGAGGTCCAGATGCCTGACGTCGCGCTGGGCGCGGTGGGCACCTTCGACCCGGCCGAGGTCTCGCTCGGCGGCGCGTTGTCGGCGGTGCCCATGGACACCTATTTCAACCCGGGCGCCGACGGTGCCGACGAGGCGTCCCGGCGGGCGTTGGGCGGCCGGCGACTCGCGCCGAACGCGAACGTCACCGGTCTGCTCAGCCAACCACCGCTGCTGCTCACCTCGATCGCGGCCCTGCCGGCCATCTTCGACCCCGGCGCCTACACCACCGAACCGGCCTACCCCGAGTACCAACTGAACACCGCCGCACCGATCAGCGTGGTGCGGGTCCGGCTGGCCGGCGAGGTCGGCATCGACGCGGTCTCCCGGGAGCGGGTACGGGTGATCGCGGAGGAGATCGCCCACCGTACCGGCCTGCAGGTCGACATCACGCTGGGCTCGTCGCCCACCCCGGTCACCGTGCACTACCCCGCCGGTGACTACGGGCGACCCGATCTCGCCGTGGCCGAGCCGTGGGTGCAGAAGGGCGTCGCGGCCGTCCTCGTCCGCGCCGCCGACCGCAAGAGCGTCCTGCTGTCGATCCTGGTGCTGGCGGTGTGCGCGCTGGCGGTGCTCAACGCCAACACGGCCGCCATCCGGGCCAGACGCACCGAGTTCGGCATCCTCGCCTGCCTGGGCTGGAGCCGGCGACACCTGGCCCGACTGATGTTCACCGAGATCGCCGGAGTCGGCCTCGCCGCCGGCGTGGTCGGCACCCTGCTCGCCCTGGCCTTCGCCTCCGCCTTCGGCCTGCGCATCGCCTGGAGCCACACCCTGCTCGCCGTTCCCGCGGCCGTGGCCATCGCCCTGGTCGCCGGCGGCTGGCCGATCTGGCGTGCCGCCCGCCCCGACCCCGGTGAGACCGTCCGCCCGGCCGTGTCCGGCGCCGCCGTGCGCCTGCGGGCACCGCACCGGGTGGTCACCCTCGCCCTCGCCAACCTGGCCCGCACCCCCGGCCGCACGGTGCTCGGCGCGACGAGCCTGATGATCGGGGTCGCGGCACTGACCATGCTGCTGGCGATCACGATCGCCTTCCATGGGGCGGTCACCGGCACCCTGCTCGGTGACGCCGTCACCCTCCAGGCCCGCACCGTCGACTATCTCGCGGTGGCGGTCACGATCGTGCTGGGCGTCGTCTCCGTCGCCGACGTGCTCTACCTCAACATCTCCGAACGCGCCGCCGAGCTCGCCCTGCTCCGCGCCGTCGGCTGGACCGACGGCGTGCTCAACCGGCTGGTCGTCCTCGAGGCGATCGGCATGGGTGCCCTGGGCGGTACGCTCGGCGCCGCTGCCGGCCTCGGTGCGGCGGCGGCCTTCGCCGGTGGGGTCACCGCACCGATCGTCTGGTGTGCCGTGGCCGCCCTGGTCTCCGGCATCGCGGTAGCCGCCGTGTCGGTGGTGGTGCCGATCGTCATGCTCCGTCGGCTGCCCACCGCCCAGGTACTCGCCGACGGGTGACGGACAAGGAGCGCAGACCTGATGGAACGGACCTCACCCCCGGCGCCGGTCACGGCCACCGCGCCGCCCCCGTTGGTCAGCCTCGACGGCGTACGGAAGAGTTTTCCACTGCCCGCCGGCGCGCCGCTGGTGGCCGTCAACGACGTCAGTCTGACCCTCACCGCCGGCACCGCGGTCGCGTTGACCGGGCCGAGCGGCTCCGGCAAGTCCACACTCCTGCACCTCGTCGGGGCGATCGAAAAAGCCGACAGTGGGAGCATCGACGTCGCTGGCCAACGGGTGACCGACCTGTCGGGCCGTGCGTTGGCGGCGTACCGACGGAGCGTCGGATTCGTGTTCCAACGGTTCCACCTGCTGCCCACGCTCACCGCCCTGGACAACGTCATGGCACCGCTGATCCCGTTCCACACCGAATTCGACAAGGCCGCCCGCGCACGTGAACTGCTGGCGATGGTCGGGCTCGCCGACCGGGCCTCCGCCCTGCCGTCGCGGCTGTCCGGTGGTCAACAACAGCGGGTGGCCATCGCCCGCGCCCTCGTCAACCGACCGGCGTTGCTGCTGGCTGACGAACCCACCGGCAACCTCGACAGCCACACCGGCACGGCCATCGTCGACCTGCTGCTCGGCCTGCGCGACGAGCCGGGCACCACCCTCGTCATCGCCACCCACGACGCCGGCATCGCCGCCCGCTGCGACCGTGCCGTGCAGATGCGGGACGGGCGCCTCTCCAGTCTGGACTGATCAATGGGTGCCGTGAAAGGGCGCCAGCTCCTGCTGACCCCCTGGGTGACGGCGGCCAGGCCCGCGCCGTCAAGCGGATCTGCGCCCAGACCAGCAGCACCCGGGTGCTGATCCTCACCACCTTCGACGTCGACGAGTACGTCTACGGCGCGCTACGCGCGGGTGCGAGCGGTTTCCTTCTCAAGGACACCACCGCAGCCGACTCTCCTTGCCGCCATACGAGTGGTCGCCGCCGGCGAAGCGATCGACTACTTCTAGCGGGTCCACACCGCCAGCACGCTGCAGCCGCAGCAGACGGCCAACACCACTGCGACCTCGATGATCGATACCAGGTGGTTCGACCACATGCCGAACCTCGTCACGTCGGCGCCCTGCCCGTCGTGCACCCGGTTGCGCCACACCCCGAACCGGAAGTCCAGGATGGTCGCGGCACCCGGCTGGACCACCACACTTGTCGTCACCAGCGGCACACCGATGAAGTCGGTGAACTTGATCTGGTGCGGCCCGGCCGGGACCGGGATGTGCCAGGTGCCCGCGCCCGGGATCGGCACGTGTCGGCCGTCGACGCGCAGCTTCGCCGTCTTCGGCACCGGGACCATGTACGGCCCCCGGTTGACGGTGACAACCAGGGCGCCGGCGCCCGTCGGCAGCGCCACCGGATGCGGGTACGCGGCGGGTTTCGCGGGCTGGCCGGGGTCGGTCATGGCACAGGATCTTGACACATTGACCCTGGCGGCGGGTGCCCCTGCCTGCCCGCAGCTCAGCCGAGCGTGCAGGGCGTCCCGTTGAGGGTGAACGAGGACGGGCTGCCGGTGCCACCGGTGTGGGTGGCCACGAACCCGATGGCGATCGCGGCGCCCGGCCCGATGATGACGTGGTCGTCCAGGCCACGGGCGGTGACCTCGCCGCTGAGCGGCGAATACACCGCGTTCCAGCCGGTGGTGATCTGCTGTCCGGCAGGCAGCGGGAACTCCAGCAGCCAGGCGGTGATCGTGGTCGCGCCGGTGTTGGTGATGGTGATGCTGCTCGTGAGGTAGGTGTCCCAGGTGTAGGCCGAATAACGGACGTTGCAGGCGGCCCCGGTCGGCGGCGAACTGGTCGGCACAGCGGTGCTGGCCGACGGGGCGCCGCTGGGCGGCAGAGCCGTGCTGGGCGGCAGAGCCGTGCTGGGCGGCAGAGCCGTGCTGGGCGGCAGAGCCGTGCTGGGCGGCAGAGCCGTGCTGGGCGGCAGAGCCGTGCTGGGCAACGCCGTGCTGGCCGACACGGTGGCCGGCGCGCTGACGGCGGCCAGCATTACGGCCGCCGTGGCGACACCGAGAAGGCTGCTCTTCAGTCTCATGGGACTGCGATTCCTCCCGAAGTCGGGCCACGGCAATGCGGCGAAACGAGGAGTGCCGTTGCCGCCGACTGTCCGGTCCACCGCGCAAGCACCAACGCTAATCGATGTTGTTCGATTGTCAAGCCGCAGTACGAGCTGCGGTCGTAGAGCCGCATCCGGGCGCCATTGGTACGGACGCGTCGGGAACGTGGGCACACCGACCCGACCACGCCCCGACGATCTCACTGGCCAGCGGGCTGGCAGCAGCAGCGAGGCCGACCGGACGCGCGCCGGTCAGGGGTTGTTCAGGGCGCCGAGCCCGCCGAGCAGCGCGACGCCGCCGCAGCAGAGCACGAGGACCGCAACGAACGTGACGATCCCGACCAGGTAGTTCGACCACATGCCGAACTTCGTGATGTCGGTGCCCTGACCGTCGTGGACCCGGTTGCGCCACACCCCGAACCGGAAGTCCAGGACGCTCGCAGCACCCGGCGGGACCACCACCGCGCGGGTCGTCACCATCGGGATGCCGATGAAGTCGGTGTACCTGACCTCGTGCGGCCCGGCCGGCAGCGGGATGTGCCAGGTGCCCTCACCGCTGATCGGGACGTGTCGACCGTCGATCTGCAGCTTCGCCACCGTCGGCACCGGAATCAGGTACGGCCCCCGGTTGACCGTCACGACGAGCGCGCCGAAGCCGGCCGGCAGGGCCACCGGTTGCGGGTACGCGACCGGCGCCGAGGGGATACCGGGGCCATAGGGGTAGGTCATGGCACGAGATCCTGGCACATCCACGATGGCGACGGTGCCCCCGGCCTGGCCGGCTCAGCCCCGCCGGGTCACGTTTCCGACCGGCCGGGAACCGGGACGGCGGAGCGGCTCAGGCCGGGGCGGGGAAGTCGAACTCGCCGGCCTTCACGCCGGCGACAAAGGCGTCCCACTCGGCCCGGGTGTAGACGATGGTCCCACCGTCCGGAGCCTTGCTGTGCCGCAACGCCACCCGGCCCGAGCCGTCGACCAGCGGTCCCGCCTCGACGCAGCTCCCTCCGGCATCACTGCTGTAGGTGCTGATGTGCCAGGCCACCGCCGGCAGGGTCTCGCTCATCACAACTCCTCCGCGATCGTCGCGACCAGTTTCACCGACTCGTGCGGGTCGAGGGCGACCTTCCGCAGTCGATCGTACGCACGGCGGAACCGCTCGGACTTCGGCGCCTCGAGATAGAGCCGGCCGCCGAGGTTCTCGATGTAGGCGACCTCGGGGTAGGGCCGGGGCATGGTGAACAGCACGAACGGGCCGTTCAGCGCGGAATGCGTACCGAGACCGGTGGGGAGTACCCGGATTTCCACGTTGGACCGCCGGGCGACCTCGGCCAGGTGCCGCAACTGCGCCGCCATCACCGCGCGACCCCCCCACCGGTCGGCGCAGCGCGGCCTCCTCGACGACGGTGGAGACGGAGATGTCCCGCCGGCCCTCGAAGACCCGCTGCCGCTGCATCCGGAGGTCGATCCAGCGGGCGACCAGGTCGTCCGGCGCGTCCGGCTCCTCGACGCTCCTGATCACCGCTTCCGCGTAGGCACGGGTCTGGAACAGCCCCGGTAGCAGCAGCGGGTTGTAGGAGGAGATCCGTGCGGCCCGGGACTCCAACCACGGGAAGTCGATGAAGGAGGCGTCGACCACGTCGCCGTAGTCCTCGTCCCAGCGGTCGGTCCGCCACACCTCCTCGGCGAGACTGAGCAGTTGCTGCCGCTCCTGGGCCCGGTGAAAACCGTAGAGGTCCAGCAGGGCGTAGACGTCGTTGCGTTGGATCGGCCACTCGGCCCGCTCGTAGCGGCCGAGCGCCGACCGGTCCCGGTTCAGGTGCTCGGCCACCGTCTCCAGGGTCATGCCGCGCTCCTCGCGCAGCTCCCGGAGCCGCTGGCCGAGCCACTGTGCGCGCAGCGTACGGATGAAAGGCTTGTGCGCCATCGTCCACCTCAGCATCAGCAGAAGGAATCGGAATGGTGGGCGGGAACCCTTACTCCCGCTCCCCGGGCGCTGGAACCATCTCCAGCGCGCTACCCGGGGCCGGGCAGGGCACACCGCCGGCCAGGCGACAAGCCGGTGGGTCACGAGGTGGGACGCTCGGGTGGGCGGTGCGGCCGCCGACCCTCACAGGGCACTCGGAAAGGAGTGATGCTTCCCGAACCGACTCGACCATCTATTTACCACGCGGGGCGGAACGATGGCGACCCGGCGCGGCCCACGTCCGGGAGCGCGCTGGCTATCCGAAGCCTGCCGCGCCCTCCCGCCGCCGGGCGGCCACGAACTCGTCGATCTCCGCCTTGATCGCGGGCATCGGCCCGGACAGCGGGCCGGGGTGCTGGTCCAGGATGTACTGGGCGTTGACGATGTGCTGGCCGAACGAACGATCCCCGAGCTGGAGCTTGCTCCGGCCGATGATGTACTCGACATAGCCGAGTTCCTCGATGCGCTGTCCCTGGTCCGCGCCGGGATGGACCGGAAGGCCGACCCGGAGCAGTTGCGCGGCTTGGCGCAGGAAGTCGGCGCCGGCGTCCCGGGCCGCCTCGTCGTCCTCATTGAGCTGGGCGACCGCGTGGGTGAACGCGGTCTGGGCGAAGTTTCGGCGCTCGGGCAGGTCGAGCCGGTTGTCCCGACTCCGGTAGAACTCGAGCGCCGCCGCCTCGACCGCCAACGCCGCCGCCTCGACCGCCGGGTCCGGCTCACCGTCGACGGCGACGGCGACATCGAGCAGCCGGAACGCCCGCGCGGACAGCGCCAGGGCCCGGCCGAGCCGCTCGTCCGCGTCCCGCCCACCGATCCGCCGAATCGCCTCGACTCCGGCGAGGGCGTGCCGCCGGACCACCTCCAACGGTTCGGGTCCGGTGAACCGGTCGCCGAAGTCGGCCACCGTGCCCGCCAGGGCCACCGCGAACCGCACCTGGGCGTCCGCCGCGTCCGCCGCGAACGGTGTCGGCGGCGCGGACGCCTCCTCGGAGCAGAGCAGGTCGAACAGTTCCAGCGCGGATCCGCCGTCGGCGGCCGCGTCGACAAACCTCGACATTTCGATCAGGCACATCAACCGGTTGCCGGTGGTCATGGCGAGGGCACGGATCGCCCGGGCGTCCCCGGGCATCGCCACGTACCACTCGTCGACCACCTCCAGCGCACGGTCGAAGTACCGACATGCCGCGTCGAAGTCGTCCCGGGCGTACCTCCGGCGCCCCTCCAGGTCGAGCTCGTACGAGGTGTCGTCGATCTCGGCCCGCCGGCGCTCGGGCAGCGCCTGCCCATCGACCGCCGCGCGCAGCGCGGGGCGGGCAGCCTCGGCCGCGAGCCGGACACCCTCCCGAATCGCCCGGTCGATGCGACGGGAGCCGGCCAGTTGGCCGAGCGCCGTGTCGACCGCAGCCGTCGCCTCGACGAACCGGCCACCCCGGGCATAGTGTGCGGCCCTGAGCAGCGACGCGACCGGCCTCCACGGCCGGAACGCACGGTCGCGGCCGGCAGCCGCCTCGGCCGCCTTACCGAAATGGTCGGCGACGTCCTGCTGGCGGGGTTCGGACGAAGCCATGGTCGAGAACAGGTAGACGTACTCGGGTTGGACCAGGTCCCGCAGCTCGGCGGCGCGAAGGCCCGCGACGGAGTCGACGATGGTGTGCGGACGAATCTGGTGCAACTGGTAGAGCCGGTCCGCCGCAGGGACCTCATGCGGCGGGGGTGGTGGGTCGGGGCTGACGAGCCGGTGCGCGGTCAGGACCGCCCGGATCAGCGCCCGCTCCACCTCCGGCCGGTCGTCGAGAGCGGCCGTCCACTCTGCGGACAGCGCCGGCTCGTACGGCGGAGTGACATCGCGGCGCAGTCTCACATCAGCCTCCCGACGTAGACGCTACATCCGGTCCGCCAGGCCCTGGTCCCGGCGAGCGGACGACCGGCGGGCCGGACAGCGCGTCACGACTGCCGGAGCACCGCGCAGCCGCCGGCGGGCAGGGTCACCGGGTCGACGTACCCGCCGGTGAGCAGGTCGAGGCCCGCGACCGGCAGGGTCTGGGCGGTGTCGGTGTGGTTGAGCAGGAAGAGCCAGCTCCGCCCGTCGGCGGACCGACGCCGGACCGCCTCCACCCCGTCCGGCGCCACCGGACAGGTCGGCGTCACCCCGGCCGCCCGGGCGACGTCGGCCGCCAGCCGCCGGTACGTGTCGTCGTCCAGCCGGGTCGAGACGTACCAGGCGACGCCGGCGCCGTACGCGTGCCGGGTCACCGCCGGTCCCCCGGCCAGCCGCCCGTCGGTGTACGTGGTCACCGCCGTCGCCCCGGCCAACTCGACCGGCTCGGACCAGAGTCGACCCGTGCCGCCGTCCGACAGGGACAGCCGGGTCGCCGGGTCGAGCGGCTGGAACTCGTCGACCCGGATGCCGAGCAGGTCCCGCAACGCGCCCGGGTGACCGCCGAGCCGGATCCGGCCGTACTCGTCGGCGACGCCGCTGAGGTAGCTGACCAGCAGGTGACCGCCACTGGCCAGGTAGTCCCGCAGCCGGGCGGCGTACCCGTCGTCGACGAGGTAGAGCATCGGCAGCACCACCAGGGCGTACCCGGAGAGGTCGTCGCCCGGCTCGACCACGTCGCAGCCGAGACCGGCCCGCCACAGCGCCCGGTAGACCGCCGCGACCTCGTCTGCGTGGTCGACCTCCGCCGACGGCAGCACACTGGCCTGCAGCGCCCACCACGAGCCGGCGTCCCGGACGACCGCGACCGACGTCGACACCGTACCGACGTCCACCTCGGCGAGCCGGTCCAGGGTTTCGCCCAGTTCGACCGTCTCCCGGAATCCCCGGCTGCGCGGGCCGGCGTGCGGCAGCAGCGCGGAGTGGAACAGTTCGGCGCCGCCCCGGGAGGCCCGCCACTGGAAGAACATCGCGCCCCGGGAGCCCCGGGCGACGTACGACAGGCTGTGCCGGAGCAGCCGCCCGGGTTCCTTGCCGTGCATCCGGCCGGGGGTCAGGATCAGGTTCGGCGCGGTCTCCATCAGCAGCCAGCCCGGACCGCCAGGGCTGTGCCGGGCCCAGCCCCGGGCCAGGTCGGCGGCGAACGCGGTCTGCTCCTCCGCGCCCGGTCCGGCCTCGGTCGGGTAGTGGTCGATCGCCACCAGGTCCAGCTCGGTCGACCAGCGGGCGTGGTCGACCGGCACCCAGCCCCCGAGTACAAAATTGGTGGTCACCGGTACGTCCGGGGTGGCGGCCCGGAGCAGGTCCCGCTGGGCGAGGTACGCGCCGAGCAGTTCGTCGGAGCCGAACCGGCGGAAGTCCAGCAGCTGGGCCGGGTTGCCGAGGTACCGGGTGGCGACCGGGGTACGGATCTGCGCCCAGTCGGAGTAGTGCTGGCTCCAGAAGCTGGTCGTCCAGGCGTCGTTCAGTGCGTCGAGTCCGCCGTACCGGGTCCGCAGCCAGCGGCGGAACGCCTCGGTGGCGTGGTCGCAGTGGCAGGTGGTGCCGTACTCGTTGTGCACGTGCCAGAGTGCCAGCGCCGGGTGGTCGGCGTACCGGGCGGCCAGCGCGGCGGTGATCTCCCCCGCCGCCCTGCGGTACGCCGGGGCGCTGACGCAGTAGGTGTCCCGGCTGCCGTGCTGCAGCCGTACGCCGTCGGCGGTGACCGGCAGCGCGTCCGGGTGGCGCAGGGAGAACCACGGCGGCGGGGAGGCGGTGGGGGTGGCCAGCGCCACCCGGATGCCGCCGGCGTGCAGCAGGTCGAGGACCCGGTCCAGCCAGTCGAAGTCGTACCGGCCGGGTTGTGGTTCGAGCCGGGACCAGGCGAAGACGCCGACGGTGACCAGGTTGACCCGGGCCCGGCGCATCAGCGCCACGTCCTCCGTCCAGACCTCCGGCGGCCACTGTTCGGGGTTGTGGTCACCGCCGTAGCAGAGCCCGTCCAGCCCTTTCGGCCACCGCATCCGGCACCCTCTCCTGTGGACTTTAGTTGGGTATCCCGTCAAAGTAGGCGGACCGGATCACCACGTCAACGGGCGACTCCGGGCCGGAAGTCCGTGATTGACAGTTTGTTGGGTTACCAAAGAAACTAATGGGGGTCGATGACCCCCGCCGGCAGCCGAGGAGACCGCATGCCGTACCGACCGCCCCTGGTCCCGCACGAGACGTTCGTCGCCGACCCGCCCGAGCTACCGGTCCGGGCCCCCGGCGAGCAGGGCCTCTCCGCGCTGACCCGGGCCGAGGTGCTCGGCACCGACCCCTCCGGCGTCACCCTCAAGGCCGGCACCTCCGACGGCGGCTCGCTCGCGGTCCGGATCACCGCCGCCGCCGAGGGCGTCATCCGGGTACGCCTCAGCGAGGACCCGCTGGCCCGGGGGCGGGCCGCCCGGGCGCTGCCGCTGGTGCACCCGGGGTCGTACCCGGCCGAGGTCCGGCTCGACGGCGACACGGTCCGGGTCGACGCCGGACCGGTCGTCGCCGAACTGCGCCTCGACCCCTGGCACCTGCGTTTCGTCGACGCCTCGGGCACCCTGCTCGTCGAGCAGAGCCGGGGCGAGCAGGACATCAGCGGCCGACTCCGCACCCTGCCGTTCGGCCGGTCGCTTGTCGACGGCGCGGTCGCCGCGTACCACGAGAGTTTCCTCGCCCCCGGCGACGAACGCTTCGTCGGCTTCGGCGAGAAGTTCACCCCGCTGGACAAGCGCGGCCAGCGGCCCCTGATGTGGAACTTCGACGCCTTCGGCAGCGAGTCCGACCGGTCACACAAGAACGTCCCGTTCTACCTGTCGAACCGGGGGTACGGGATCCTGGTCGACAGCGGACTACCGGTCGAGTTCGACGTCTGCCAGTCGACGCACAGCTGCGTACAGATCCTGGTCCCGGACGACGTGCTCGACTACTACGTACTGGCCGGCCCGACCCCGGCCGAGATCCTCGACCGGTACGACGACCTGACCAGCCGTCCCACCCTGCCCCCGAAGTGGGCCTTCGGCACCTGGCTCTCCTCCGGCTTCTTCGTCGACAGCCAGCAGCGGGTGCTGGACCGGGCCCGCCGGATCCGCGACCGGGGCATCCCCTGCGACGTACTGCACCTGGACTGCTACTGGCAGGTCGCCGGGGCCTGGTCGGACCTGCGCTGGGACGCCGAGCAGTTCCCCGACCCGGCCGGGATGCTGGCCGCCCTCGCCGAGGACGGCTTCCGGGTCTGTCTCTGGATGAACCCGTACCTGATGACCGGCAGCGCCCGGTACGCCGAGGCGGCCGAGGCCGGCTACTTCCTGCGCCGCGCCGACGGCTCGGTCTACGTCGCCGACACCTGGCACGGCACCCACCCGGCCGGCGGCATCGTCGACTTCACCAACCCGGCGGCGGTCGACTGGTTCAGCGGACTGCTCCGGCCACTGCTGGCCCAGGGGGTCAGCGTCTTCAAGACCGACTTCGCCGAGGGAGTGCCGGCCGACGCGGTGGCGTACAACGGGATGACCGGCGTCGAGCTGCACAACGTCTACAGCCTCCTGTTCAACGACGTCGTCTCGGCGGTCACCGAACAGGTCGCCGGGCACGGCATGGTCTGGGCTCGCTCGTCGTACCTGGGCGGGCAACGGCACTCGGCACAGTGGAGCGGGGACGTCAACACGACGTACCCGGCGATGGCCAGCACGCTGCGTGGCGGGCTGAGCCACGGCCTCTCCGGAGTGCCGTTCTGGAGCCACGACACCGGCGGCTTCCACGGCACCCCCACCCCCGACCTGTACGTCCGCTGGGCCCAGTTCGGCGCGCTGTCGCCGCTGATCCGGTTCCACGGTACGACCAGCCGCCTGCCCTGGGACTTCCCGGCCGAGGCCGAACGGGACGCGGTCGACGCACTCCGGCTGCGGTACCGGCTGATGCCGTACCTCTACTCGGCGGCGGTGACCGCGGCCCGGACCGGCGCGCCGATGCTGCGGGCCCTGCTGGTCGACTCCCCCGACGACCCGGCCGCGTGGCAGGCGGAGCTGGAGTACCGGCTCGGGACCGACCTGCTGGTCGCGCCGATGACCAACCCGGACGGCCGGCGGCACGTCTATCTGCCGGCCGGTGACTGGGTGGACTTCTGGTCCGGTGAGGTGCGTGCCGGCGGCCGGCATCTGCGGGTGCACCAGCCGCTGCACCGGATTCCGCTCTTCGTCCGGTACGGCGCGCTGCTGCCGGTGGCCCCGCCGGCCGACCGGGTCGGCGCCGGGCCGTTTCCCGAGGTCACCGTGCTCAGTTGGGGCGCGGTCGACGCCGAGGTGACGATCCACGACGTCGACGGCGACACGATTGTCCGGGCCCGTCGCTCCGGGGACGAGTTCCGGGTCGAGAGCGACGGGCCGTTGACGGTCAGCGGTGTCGCGTTCGCCCGGATGGACGGTGCCCGGCTCCCCGCCCGGCTGGTCTGCGACGGCGAGGTCACCACCCCCGTGCACCTCGACGGGCTGCCCACCGTGCGGGGCTGAAGGTCGGGGCGGGGTGCCCAGGTGGGGGGCGCCCCGTCCCCCTTCGCCCTGCCCGTGGCGCCGGCCGGCGCCACGGGCCGTGGGTGGATCAGGCGGCGGCGCTCGGGGTGGACTCTCGGGTGCCAGCCTCTGACACCGGGGTCTCGGCCGGTCGCGGCGGCTGCCGCAGCACCACGGCCGCGACCACGAAAGCGACAACGAGCAGGCCGGTCGCGGCGGCGAAGGCCAGTCGGTAGCCGCTGGTCAGTGCCGCCGCCGTGGACTCCCCGGCCGTACGCAGGCGCTCGGTCCGGGCCGCCGCGAGGGTGCCGAGCACCGCGACGCCGACCGCCATACCGACCTGCTGGGTCGTGTTGAACAGGCCGGAGGCGAGTCCGGCGTCGTCGGCCCGGGCGCCGGACATGCCGAGCGCGGTCAGTGCCGGCAGGGCGAGTCCGAACCCGGCGGTCAAGAGCATCGCCGGCAGGACGTCGGCCGGGTAGCTGCCGTTCACCGGCAACCGGCTGAGCAGGCCCAGTACGCCGGTCAGCAGGAGCAGCCCGGTCAACAGGACCCGCCGCTCGCCGAACCGGTTGATCAGCCGGGCGGAGACACCGAGCGAGACGGTGCCGATGACCACGGCCGCCGGCAGCATGGCGAGACCGGTCTCGGCGGCACCGTAGCCGAGGACCCGCTGCAGATAGAGGGTGAGCAGCACCTGGAAGGTGAAGCAGGCCGCGACCATCAGGATCTGCACCAGGTTGGCTCCGGCCACGCTGCGGGAGCGGAGGATCCGCAGCGGCATGAGCGGCTGCCGGGCGGTGGCCTGCCGGATCACGAACGCGGCGAGCAGGGCGAACGCGAGGGCGAGCAGGCCGAGGGTGGAGCCCGAGGTCCAACCGTGCGTCTCGGCCCGGACCACCGTCCAGATGCCCAGCACCAGGCCGGAGGTGACCAGAAGCGCGCCGGCCAGGTCGGCCCCGGCGGCCGGGCCGAGGCCACGATCCGCCGGTAGTACCGGCAGCGCGACCGCCAGCACCGCGAGTCCGATCGGCAGGTTGATGAAGAAGATCCAGTGCCAGCCGAACCCGTCGGTGATCACGCCGCCGAGGACCTGGCCGAGCATCGCGCCGGCGGCGCCGGTGAAGCTGAAGACCCCGATCGCCCGGGCCCGTTCCCGGGGCTCGGTGAAGACCGTGACCAGGATGCCGAGACTGACCGCGGTCGCCGCCGCGCTGCCGACGCCCTGGAGGAACCGGGCGGCGATCAGCAGAGCCGGGGACCCGGCGACGCCGGCCAGCAGGGAGGCGGCGGTGAAGACCACCGTGCCGACCAGGAAGACCCGTTTGCGGCCGAGCAGGTCGCCGAGGCGTCCGGCCAGCAGGAGCAGGCTGCCGAAGGCGAGCAGGTAGGCGTTCACCACCCAACTCAGGCCGGCCGGGGAGAAGCCAAGGTCGTCCTGGATCGCCGGCATCGCGACGGTGACGATGCTGCCGTCGAGGATGGTCATCAGGGTCGTCGAGGCGATGACGGCGAGGGCGAGCCAGCGGGATCGGGGCGACAAACAGGTTGGATCGGACACGACGTCCTCCTGTCGAGCGGATGCGACCGGAGGGACGCTAGCAGATCGTTTTGTTGCAGACTATCTGCTTCGGGTTCAGTTTTCCCGCTGCCGGGCCCGGCGTACCGGTTGCGGACCCTCCACCGGATCGGCCAGGTGGCCGGTCGCCAGCCGGTTCAGGGCCCGGACCAGCACCTCCCGCTCCTCGGCCGGCAACGAGTCCAGCGCCTCCCGGTGCACCCGGTCGACGATCTCCTGGCTCCGTCCGGCCACCCGGGCACCCTCCGGAGTGACCGCGACGATCCGGGCCCGGCGGTCCGTACCCGACTGGCGCCGCTGGGCCAACCCCGCCTTCTCCAACGCGTCGACCGTGACCACCATGGTGGTCTTGTCCATGTCGCCGAGTTCGGCGAGCTGGGCCTGGGTCCGCTCCTCCGGCAACGCGTGCACCAGCACACAGTGCATCCGCGCGGTCAGCCCGATCTCGGCCAGCGCCGCCGCCATCCGGGTCCGCAACACGTGGCTGGTGTGGTCCAGCAGGAACGACAGGTCCGGTTCGGTACGGGTCGGCGCCATCGCGGTCATGCCCCGAGTTTAGGCCGGCCCGGCGGGTCAGCCCTTGACCGCGCCGACGATCACGCCCTTGACGAAGTGCCGCTGCACGAACGGGTAGACCAGTACGATCGGCGCCACCGTGACCACCACCACCGCCATCTTGATCGCCAGCGTCGGCGGCATCGAGACGCCGACCGCCGTACCGGAGGTGTTCGGGGACTGGCCAGCCAGGATGAAGCTCTGCAGCACCCGCTGGCTCGGGAACTTGTTGTTGTCGTCGATGTAGAGCAGCGCGGTGAACCAGACGTTCCAGTAGCCGACCGCGTAGAAGAGCCCGACCACGGCGATCACCGCCCGGGACAGCGGGAGCATGATCCGGCCCAGGATCCGGAACTCCCCCGCCCCGTCGATCCGGGCGCTGTCCAGCAGCTCACCCGGGATGTTCTGGAAGAACGCCCGGAGCACGACCAGGTTGAAGACGCTGATCGCGCTCGGCAGGATCAGCGCCCAGAGGCTGTCCTTGAGCCCCAGCCCGGTGACCACCAGATAACTCGGCACCATGCCGGGATAGATCAGGAAGGTCAGCAGAAAGTAGAGCAGCAGGAACCGGTGCCCAACCGAATTCGGCCGGGACAGCCCGTACGCGGCCAGCACGGTCAGGACGAGGCTGACCGCCGTACCCAACACGGTGACCACGGCGCTGACCCAGAGCGCCCGGCTGATCTGTCCACCGGAGAAGATCGTCACGTACGCCGAGACGTCGATCTCCCTCGGCACCAGCACCAGTCCGCCAGCCGCGTTGATGGTCTCCCGGGACGACAGGCTGGTGACCAGGACCACCCAGAGCGGGATCAGCACCGCCAGCACCACCCCGGTCAGCACGGCGCCCCTGCTGGCCTGGCCGACCGCGCTCGGCGGCTCCTCCCAGACCGGACGCCCGGCACGCCGCCGCCCGGCACGCTCCGGCGCCCGGACCGGGTCACCCGGTGGCCGATCAGTCACCGTCATGACCGCGAGTACACCCCCCGCTCACCGATGGCGTGCGCGAACCGGTTCGCCGCCAGGATCAGCACCAGCCCGACGACGGCCTTGAACAGGCCGGCCGCCGCCCCGTAGCCGTAGTTCCCGGTGGTGATGCCCTGGTGGTAGACGAAGGTGTCCAGCACCTCGGCGGCCTGCCGGCCGACCGCGTCCCGCTGCAGCAGGAACTGCTCGAAGCCGACCGAGAGCGCGTCGCCCAGCCGCAGGATCAGCAGCAGGACGATCACCGACCGCAGGCCGGGCAGGGTGACGTGCCAGAGTCGGCGCCACCGGCCGGCGCCGTCCACCGCGGATGCCTCGTAGAGGTGCGGGTCGATGGTGGAGAGCGCGGCGAGGAACACGATCGTGCCCCAGCCGACGTCCTTCCAGACCGTTTCGGCGGTGACCAGCACGATGAAGGTGTCCGGGTTGGACATGATGTCCCACGGTTGAAAGCCGGCGTCGCGCACCGTCTGGGCGAGCAGGCCGGCGCCGCCGAGCATCTGGACGAAAAACGTCACCACCAGGACCCAGCTGAAGAAGTGCGGAAGGTAGACGACGCTCTGCACAAAGGCGCGCAGCCGGGCGGAGAGGATGCTGTTGAGCATGATCGCCAGGGCGATCGGCAGCGGGAAGTAGAAGACCAGTTGGAACCCGGTGATCGACAGCGTGTTCCAGAACGCGTCCCAGAACGCCGGGTCGCCGAAGAGCACCTCGAAGTTGCCGAACCCGATCCACGGGCTGGCCAGGAACGCCTGCAGCGGGGTGTCCCCGGCGTACGGGTTGTAGTCCAGGAACGCGACCACGTTGCCCAGGGTCGGCAGGTAGTGGAAGACCAGCAGCAGCAGGGCGGCCGGCAGCACCATGACCAGCAGCGGCCAGTCCCGGCGCAGCCGGGCCCGCAACGGTGAGCGGGTGCTCATCGTCCGGCGTCGGCCAGTGCCTTGGCCCGGAACTCCCGGGCCTCGTCACCGCCACCGCTGGTCCGCCACTCCTGGATCACCGCGTCCAGGTCGGTGAGCGGTCGACGCCCCCGCAGGATGTCGGTAATCTTGTCTTCGGTCGGGACGAGTCCGGCCTTGAACCGGGCCGGCATCTCCAGTTTCAGCCCCGACCACGGGTCCTTCTCCAGGTGTTTCACCATCTCGTTGGAGTAGGTCAGCACCTGCCGGACGAAGTTCGGCGTCTGCGGGTAGGGCTGGATCACCGGGCTCCGTCCGCTGACGAAGAAGTACTGGTTGGCGATCTCCTTGAAGCCGAGGTCGGTCTTGGCCGGGCCGGCGGCGGTACGGGTGTGGTGCTGGCCCTCCACGCCGTACTCCCGGAGGTGGAACTCGGTGGTGCCGAACGGTGCCGAACACCAGTTGATCACCCGGAGGAGTTCCTCGACCCGGGCCTTGGGCAGTCCCTTGCGGACGAAGGTGTACGAGATCGGGTCGTCGTCACCCCAGACCAGCGGATCGCCGCCGGTCGCCGAGAAGATCGGCACCGGCTGGATGTCGAAGCCCGGCGTCACCTTCTGCCACTCGGCCTGCATCGGCTGCCACATGCCGATCCCGTCCTGCTTGAAGACGATTTTGCCGCTCTGCAGCAGTTGCTTGGCGTCGGCGCCCTTGCTGGCCACCAGGTCCGGGTGGACCAGCCCCTCCCGGTAGACCCGCGCCATGAAGTCGACGGCCTGGCGGAACTCCGGAGTCTCGTACTTGAACTCCGGGGTGCCGTCCGGCCGCAACCGCCAACCGTCGTCGGTACCGGGAACCTTGTGGAACATCTGCACCATCTGGAAGATGTCGTCGAATGCCCAGACGCCCTTGTCCGGGTCGGTGACCCGCTTGCCGACCTCGAAGAGTTCGTCGATGGTCCTCGGATAGCCCAGGCCTGCCGCGTCGAGCAGGTCCTTGCGGTGGAAGAGCGCGAGCGGGAAGGGCCCGTCGGTCGGGTTCGGGATCGCCATCAGCCGCTCGTTCCAGAGCGCGTTGCGCCAGGCCCCGGTCGGGAAGGTGGCCAGCATCGGGTAGTTGCGCACCGCGTCCCCGGACAGGTACGGGGTGAGGTCCTCGAAGAGCGCGGCCACCGCGTCGGAGAACCGCGGCAGTTTGGAGACCTCCCACTCCGGTACGCAGAGCAGGTCCGGCACGTCCCGGGCGCCGAGCAGGGCGTTGAGCTTCTCCGCGTACAGGTTGCCGTCCTGGACGCTGAAGGTGACCGGCACCCCGAGCTCGGCGTTGACCGCCGCCAGGTAGGCGCTCTGGCCCACGCCGGGCGGGGCCGGACCCCAGGCCGGGGTCATCGCCCGGATCTCCTGCCCGCCACTGCTCGGCTTCTCGGTGATCGCGTCGACCAGGCTGGCCGGGAAGTCGGTGTAGCCGTCCGGCACCGGGCGTACCCCGGTGAAACTCGGCGGCGGGATCTCCGCCGCCAGCGGATGGTGGTTGGGGAGCAGGCTGGCGAGCTTGTCGAGGTTCTGGGCGCTGCTGGTGGACCGTGCCTCGCCGCCGCAGCCGGCGAGCAGGCCGCCGCCGACGGTCGCCGCCGCGCCGAGGCCGAGCAGGCCGAGCACGTTCCTACGGGTGGTGGCGACGTCCGGGCCCGTTGGTTCCACGGCGCGCTCCCTTCGGGGTACGGACGACCCGCCACTCGCCGACGGTGGCGGGTACGGTCCGATCGGGGATGGTATGGGGTAGAGTTAGTTCGTCGGGTGACTAAACAAACGTAATCGACGGCGGTCGGTGCCACAAGACATCCGGAGCGTGACGGCGGCGGGCGACCGACGACCGGGAACGCCGGGCACGCGTGGCCCGACAACCCGGGGTACGGCATGATGGGGCGCGCCGTCGGCGTTCGCGACGCACCGTGGACGGCGCCGTCGCGTGGGGAGCGGGGCTGATTGTGATCACGACACAGCGCGGGCCACAGCCGGCCGACCTCACCGACGTACGGGCCACCAACCTCGCCGTCGTGCTGCGTTTCGTGCGCGCCAACGCGCCCTGCTCGCGCGCCGACATCGCCGCCTCGACCGGGCTGAACAAGGCCACCGTCTCCAGCCTGGTCGCCGAACTCATCGACCGCCGCCTGGTCCGGGAGACCGGACTCGCCGAGAACCGGATCGGTCGCCCGGCGACCATGCTGGTGGTCGACGGCGCGCCGTACGCGGCGATCGGCATCGAGGTGAGTCTCGACGAACTGACCGTGGTCGCCGTCGACCTCGCCGGCACCGAACTGCTCTCCTGGCGACGCGCCTTCGACGGCTCGTCCGCATCCCCCGGTCGGGCGGTCAGCGCGATCGCCGCGCTCGCCGGTCGTGCGGTCAACCGGGTCACCGGGCAGGACCGACAGGTCCTCGGTCTCACCGTCGCGGTCCCCGGACTGGTGGACGGCACCGGTACGGTCCGGCTCGCCACCACCCTCGGTTGGCGCGACCTGCCGCTCGGCGCCGAGCTGCGGCGTACCCTGCGCAACCCGGCCTACGAGGTGGCGGTGGAGAACGACGCCAACCTCGCCGCGCTGGCCGAATACCGGCACGGCCCGTACGCCGGCACCGCCAACCTGGTCCACCTGACCGGCGGCGCGGGTCTCGGCGCGGGCGTGATCGTCGACGGACACCTGCTCCGCGGCGGGCGCGGTTTCGCCGGCGAGCTGGGGCACGTACCGGTCGATCCGACGGGCCCGGTCTGCCCGTGCGGGCGACGCGGCTGCCTGGAGGTGGTGGCCGGGATCCCGGCGATGATCCGCCGGGCCCTGCCGGACACCACCGAGGACGGTCCGGTCGCCGACTTCGCCCCCGAGGTGGACCGGATCCGGACCCGGGCCCGTCGGGGCGACCGGACCACCCTGGAGGCGCTCGCCGAGACCGGGCGGTTCCTCGGACACGGTGTCGCGCTGCTGGCCAACCTGGTCAACCCGGAGGTGGTGCTGCTCGGCGGCTACTTCGGCACCCTGGCCCCCTGGCTGTTGCCGGCGGCCGAGGCGGAACTGGCCGCCCGTACCCTGGCGCCGGAGGCCGGCGGCACCCGGCTGCTCGCCTCCGCGCTCGGCACCGGCGCCGCCGCGGCCGGTGGCGCGGCACGCAGCCTGGAGATGGTCGACGCCGGCCGACTGCCCCGGCGCGACCCGCAGCCCGAGCGGAACGCGGAACGGAACCCGCCGGCCGGCGACGCGGCCCGCAAGGTGCCGCACCGGGCCACCACCCGGCCGGCCGGCGCCGACACCGACGGTGCCGACGCCGAGGATTCCCCCTCGCCGGCCGTCGGGCAGTCCTCGACACCCCGCGCCCGGACCGGCGCCGGCAACCACTGACCCCGGCCACCCCGCAGCTCACCTACGATGCGCAGCAACAGGGGCACCGCTTGCAACCAAAGTCATACAAACTGCTTGTAGTACAAACAGCTTGTAGTACGATCAGCTTGTGACGATCGTGGGGCGACGGGCCGAGTTGGCACAACTCACCGCGGCCTGGTCGCGCGCCAGCGCGGGCACACCCGAGCTGGCGGTGGTCTGGGGCCGGCGGCGCGTCGGCAAGACATACCTGCTGACGCACTTCGCCGAAGGCAAACGCTCGGTCTACTTCACCGCCACCCGCCAGGACACGGACGACCGCCAGCTCCGTCGCTTCGCCCAGGCCCTTCGTGAGCAACTCGGCGACGAGGTCGCCGATCTCGCACCGGCAACCTTCCCCCACTGGGAAGCGGCGCTGCGCTTCGTCGCCGGACTGGCCCGGGAGGCTCCCCTTCTGGTGGTGCTCGACGAAGCACCCAGACTGACCCACGGACACGCCGACTTCGCCGACACCGTCTCCGCCGTCTGGGAGAACCACCTTCGCGATCAACGGCTCATGCTGGTGCTCACCGGCTCGGCGGTGGCGGTGATGGAACAGATGCTCGGCCCGCAGGGCGGCCTCCACCGCCGGGCCGGCGTCGAACGACGGATGGACCCGTTTCCGCTCATCGACGCACGGGCATTTCAGCCAGACCTGCCGCCTGCGGACTTCATCCAGGCGTACGCCGCGTGTGGCGGCTACCCGCTGCACCTGACCCGCTGGTCCCCGGAGCGCTCGGTGGCGGAGAACCTCCACGAGCTGGCGTTCACGCCCGGCGGGTTACTGCTACGCGACGCGCCCGACATCCTCTCCGAAGACCTGGACTGGCGTGGCGGGTACGAACGGGTCCTGACCGCCATGGCCGGTGGTGCGAGGCGGCGGTCCAAGATCGCGGGCCGGGCCCAGCAGCGCATCGACTACACCCTGGACCGGCTACGCCGCGCCGGATACGTACGCGTCGTACGCGCGTTGGGCACCGGCGGCTCCACCGATCCGCTCTACGAAATCGCCGACGACTACCTGGCGTACTGGTTCCGGGTGCTGCGTGACGACGCAGACCTGATCGACGGCGGCCAGGGCACGGCCTTGCAACAACGCACCCTGGGTCGTTGGCAGACCCATCTCGCCCGCGTCTTCGAGGCAGCCGCCCGCGAGCACGTACAACGCCTGGTGGCGGCTGGCGCGCTACCGACCGACACCATCGTCGGCCGTTGGTGGAAGGACGAGACCGTCGAGATCGACGTGCTCGGGCTCGCAGACGACGGCCCGGTACTCGTCGGAGAGTGCCGCTGGCAGAGCAAGCCACTGACGCAACGCGACCTGATCGATCTGCGCCGACGAGCAGCACACCTGTCCCCGCCCAGTCGAGTCGGGCTCGCCTTCGCGTTCTGGTCCCGGGGTGACGCGGACGAGACATTGGCCGGCCACCCCGACGTCCGGACGTTCACCCCGGCCGACATCCTCGCCGCGCCCTAGAAATCGCCGAGACGCGCGACGCCGACAGACGGATCGATGTTGGCGAAAGTCTTGACCGGTACGACGGCGGGTGGAAACCTCGAACTGCTCCGCCGCGACGTGTGGGAAAGCGTTATCCACGGCGGAGTTTTCCACCGGCTCCGTCGAAGCGCTTCGAGCGGCGATGCCGGCAGCGCTCCGCCGGTTCGGCAGCGGCCCCGCACCCGCACCGCACGGCCCGCGCCACACAGCCCGCACCGCACCCCGCACCGCACACCCCCGCCCGCCCCCGGGGCCGAGCCGCCGGGGACACCAGCCGGAATCAAGGTGATCACCATGAGCGAAAGGACGTACCTCGACCCCGACCGGCCACTCGACGTACGGGTCGACGACCTGCTGGGTCAGCTCACCCTCGACGAACGGATCGCCCTGCTGCACCAGTACCAGGCGCCGGTCCCCCGACTCGGGCTGCCCGCGTTCCGGACCGGGACGGAGGCGCTGCACGGGCTCGCCTGGCTCGGCCCGGCCACCGTCTTCCCGCAGGCGGTCGGACTCGGCAGCACCTGGAACCCGGAACTGCTCCGGGCCGTCGGCGCCGCCGTCGGCGACGAGGTACGCGGCCTGCACGCCAAGGACCCGACCCGGGTCGGCCTCAACGTCTGGGCGCCGGTGGTCAACCCGCTGCGCGACCCGCGCTGGGGCCGCAACGAGGAGGGCTACGCCGAAGACCCCTGGCTCACCGGCGTACTCGGCACGGCGTACGCCCGGGGGCTGCGCGGCGACCACCCGGTGTACCTGCGTACCGCCCCGACGCTCAAGCACTTCCTCGGCTACAACAACGAGACCGACCGGTGCACCAGCTCCAGCAACCTGCCGCCCCGAGTGCTGCACGAGTACGAACTGCCGGCCTTCCGGACCCCGATCACGGCCGGGGCGGCCGTCGCGGTGATGGCCTCGTACAACCTGGTGAACGGACGCCCGGCACACCTCAGTCCACTGATCAACAACGAGCTGCGCCGGTGGACCGACGACGAGGTCATGGTGGTCGGCGACGCCAGCGCGGTCTCCAACATCGCCGGCGCGCAGCACTTCCTCCCCGACCATCCGAGCGGGTACGCGGCGGCGTTGCGGGCCGGGATCGACAGCTTCACCGAGGACGACAGCGACCCGGCGCCGACCGTGGCCCGGATCGGCGAGGCGCTACGCCGGGGACTGCTCGACGAGTCCGACGTGGAGACCGCGGTCCGGCGGCTGCTGACCATCCGGTTCCGGCTCGGCGAGTTCGACCCACCGGAACGGAACCCGTACACCGCGGTCACCACCGACGTGATCAACTGTCCGGCGCACCAGGAACTGGCCCGGACCGCCGCCCGACAATCCATCGTGCTGCTGCGCAACACCGACGCCGTACCCGGTGCCGGGCCGCTGCTGCCGCTCGACCCGGGCCGGCTGCGCCGGGTGGCCGTACTCGGCCCGTTGGCGGACACCCTCCACGAGGACTGGTACAGCGGCACCCTGCCGTACGCGGTCACCGCCCGCGACGGGCTGGCCGCCCGGTTGGCCGACGCGACCGTCACCCACCACACCGGCGCGGACCGGGTGGTGCTGCGGACCGCCGACGGAGCCGTCCGGGCCACCGACCATCCCGACGGCGGTCCACTGCGGTGCAGCGCACCCGTCCGGACGGCGGCGACGTCCGCCGAGCCGGGGACGGTACCGGCGGACGCGCTGTTCGAGGTCTTCGACTGGGGACAGGACATCGTGGCGCTCCGCGCGCTGGCCAACCAGCGACACGTCGGCGCCGACGAGACCGGCCTGCTGGTCAACGACCGGCCCGGCCCCGGCGGCTGGGTGGTCCGGGAGACGTTCCGGATTGTCGGCCGCCCCGGCGGGGACAGCGTGCTACACCACCTGGCCAGCGACCGGTACGTCCGGGTCGACTCCGACGGTGTGCTGCGGGCCGACGCGGTCGGGGCCGCCGACGGCACCGGCTTCACCGTCGAACTGGTCGCCGACGGGGCGGCCGGGGCGGCCACCCTGGCGGCGGAGGCCGACGTCGCGGTGGTGGTGCTCGGCAACCATCCGATGGTCTGCGGCCGGGAGACCGAGGACCGCGCCGACCTGGCCCTGCCGCCCGGACAGGAGTCCCTGCTGCGGGCGGTACGGGCGGCGAATCCCCGTACCGTGCTGGTGGTCAGCAGCAGTTACCCGTACGCGTTGACCTGGGCCGACGAGCAGGTGCCGGCGATCTGCTGGTCGGCCCACGGCGGTCAGGAGTACGGGGCGGCGCTGGCCGCCGTGCTCTGCGGCGACGCCGACCCGGGGGGCCGGTTGACCCAGACCTGGTATCGCGACGCGACCGAGCTGCCCGACCTGTTCGACTACGACGTGATAGCCACCGACACGACCTATCTCTACCATCGGGGCACCCCGCTCTACCCGTTCGGCCACGGGCTGAGTTACGCCCGGTTCGCCTACGCTGATCTGCGGCTGAGCGCGGACGAGGTGGACGCGGCCGGAGAGATCGAGGTCAGTGTGCGGGTGACCAACGTCGGCACCCGGCCGGGCGACGAGGTGGTGCAGCTCTACACCCGACAGCGCCGTTCCCGGGTCAAGCAACCACTGCGCCAGCTGCGCGGCTTCGCCCGGGTGAGTCTCGCCCCGGGCGAGCAGACCACGGTACGGCTTCCGCTGCGCGCCGCCGACCTGGTCCACTGGGACGTGGTCCGGGGCCGGTACGTGGTGGAGGACGCCCGACACACCGTCGCGGTCGGCCGGTCCAGCACCGATCTCGTGCTGACCGGCACCCTGACCGTGCACGGCGAACCGGCCCGGCCCCGACAGCCGCTCGACGCACCGCTGCGGGCGGTCGACCACGACGAGTACGCCGGCACCGCGTCGCTGCCGGACGGCCCGGACGACGCCGCCGTCGTCGCCCGGGAGGCCGGTGGCTGGATCCGGTTCTCCGACGTCGACTTCGGCGCCGGGGTGACCGGGGTGACCGCCCGGGTCGGCGGCCGGGACCTGCCCGCAAGCGGCACCGAACTTCTGCTCCGGCTCGACGACCCGGTCCAGGGACCGATCGTCGGCACCATCCCCGTCGCACCGGACGCCGATCGCCAGGACGCCGCCGGCAGCGGCACCGACACCCGCGGCGACCACGTCGGCGGTGACGAGGGCGGAGGCGGAGGGTTGACCCGGGAGGTGACCGGGACCTGGTGTGCCGAGGTGACCGGGGTTCGGGACCTGTACCTGTTCTTCACCGCCGCCGGCGTCACCGTGAGTCGGCTGACCTTCTCCGGTGGGCCGGACGGTGCCCGGTCCGGGGCAAGCACGGGAGGCGCCTAGTGTCCGAGTCGTCCCACTCCACGCCACGCCCCGGGTCCGTACCCCGGCAGTCGGCCCGGCCTGCGGGGCCGGCCGGCAAGCGGGCGGACATGGTGACCATCGCGGACGTGGCCCGGCACGCCGGGGTGGCGGTGAGCACCGTGTCGTACGTGCTCAGCGGCAAACGGGCGATCTCCGCCTCGACCCGGGAACGGGTGCTGTCCAGCGTCCGGGTCCTCGGCTACCACCCGAACGCCGGGGCGCGGGCGTTGGCCAGCCGCCGGGCCAACGTGATCGCCCTGGTGCTGCCGCTGCGTTCCGGGATGCACCTGCCGGTGCTGATGCAGTTCGCCACCGCCGTGGTGACCACGGCACGCCGGTTCGACCACGACGTCCTGCTGATGACGGCGGACGAGGGGCCGACCGGGCTGCGCCGGATCGCGGCGAGCGCGATGGTGGACGGCATCGTGCTGATGGACGTGGAGATGCACGATGTCCGGGTGCCGCTGCTGCGTGACCTGGAACGGCCGAGCGTGCTGATCGGCTTTCCCGCCGAGTCGGCCGGGCTGACCTGTGTCGACCTGGACTTCTACCGGGCCGGTCAGGTCTGCGTCGAGCACCTGGCCGGTCTCGGGCACCGCCGGATCGCGCTGCTCGGCGCGCCGGCCGTGGTCTACGACCGGGACACCGGCTTCGCGCACCGGACCCGGGCCGGATTCACGGACGCGGCCGCCCGGCACGGTGTCGAGGCGGTCGCCCAGCCGTGTGAGGAGCACTTCGAGGCGGTGCACCGGGAACTGGCCGGACTGCTGGAGCGGCATCCGGACCTCTCCGGCCTGGTGGTGCACAACGAGGCGGCGGTCGGTCAGGTGCTCGCCGCGCTGCCGCTGCTCGGCAGGCGGGTGCCGGACGACGTCTCGGTGGTGGCGATCTGCCCGGACGAGGTCGCCGACCGGGCGAACCCGGCGCTGACCTCGGTACTGATCCCGGCCGAGGAGGTGGGCCGGCAGGCGGTGACGCTGCTGATGCGCAAACTGGCGGACGAGCCGGTGCCGGACGCGACCCTGCTCGGTCCCCGGCTGACGCTGCGGGCCAGCACCGCACGGGCCCGCACCGCACCGCCGCCGACCGTCTCGGGTCCGCCAGCAGCCGGCGAACCCGCCCGCGCCGGATCGAACCGACCTTGATCCGGGTTCGGGGTTCCTGATCGACTCTGGTCATGACCATCCACATGACGCCGGAGGAGTTCCGCCGGCACGGGCACGCCGTCGTCGACTGGATCGCCGACTACTGGACGACGCTCGGCCAGCGTCCGGTGACGCCCGGGGATCCGCCGGGCACGGTTGCCGCCCGGCTGCCGGCCGGTCCACCCGAGCGGGGCGAGGCGTTCGACCGGATCCTGGCCGACCTGGACACGGTGATCACCCCGCACGTCACCCACTGGCAGCATCCCCGGTTCTTCGGCTACTTCCCGGCCAACACCTCCGGGCCGAGCGTCCTCGGCGACCTGGTCGCCGCCGGGCTCGGGGTGCAGGGCATGCTCTGGGCCACCGGTCCGGCCTGCACCGAGGTCGAGACGGTGATGCTGGACTGGCTCGCCGAACTGCTCGACCTGCCGGCCCGGTTCCGGTCCACCGGCACCGGCGGCGGGGTGATCCAGGACTCGGCGTCCTCGGCGACCCTGGTGGCCACCCTCGTCGCGCTGCACCGGGCCAGCCGGGGGCGGTGGCGTGGCCACGGGCTCGACCGGCGGTACCGGGTCTACACCTCCGGCCAGGGCCACTCGTCGATCGAGAAGGCCGCCCGGATCGCCGGCCTCGGCGACGCCGGGATCCGGACCGTCGACGTCGACCCGGAGACGCTGGCGATGGACCCGGCGGCGCTGCGCGCCGCGCTCGAGGCGGACCTGGCCGCCGGGGTGGTACCGGCCGCGGTCGTCGCCACCATCGGCACCACCTCCACCACCGCGGTCGACCCGCTGCCCGAGATCGGCGCGCTCTGCCAGGAGTACGGCGTCTGGCTGCACGTCGACGCCGCGTACGCCGGGGCGGCCGCGGTCTGCCCCGAACTGCGCTGGTCGCACGCCGGACTGGAGTACGCCGACTCGTACTGCTTCGACCCGCACAAGTGGCTGCTCACCGGCTTCGACTGTGACGCGTTCTGGGTCGCCGACCGGGGTGAACTGGTCGAGGCGCTGACCGTGATGCCGGAGTTCCTGCGCAACGCGGCGACCGAGTCCGGTGCGGTGGTCGACTACCGGGACTGGCAGGTGCCGCTGGGGCGGCGGTTCCGGGCCCTGAAACTGTGGTTCGTGCTCCGCTGGTACGGCGTCGAGGGACTGCGGGCGCACATCCGCTCGGGGGTGGCGCTGGCCGCCCGCTTCGCCGACCGGGTACGCGCCGACGACCGGTTCGAACTGGTGGCCCCGCACCCGTTCTCGCTGGTCTGTTTCCGGCTCCGGGCCGACGACGACGCCAACGCCGAGCTGCTGCGCCGGGTCAACGCCGACGGTGCGGCGTACCTGACCCACACCCGGGTCCACGGCCGGTACACGCTGCGGCTGGCGGTCGGCTCGCCGTACTCCGGGGAGGAGGACCTGACGCGGACCTGGCGGCTGATCACCGAGGCGGTGCCGGCCGGTCCGGCCTGATCCGGCCTGATCCGGCCTGATCCGGCCGCCGGGCGGCGGGCGGCGGGCGGCGGTCGGGACGCCGGTCGATCGGGGCGCCGGCTCCGGACGTTCCAGGTCGCCGGGGAATCAAAAGTCACATTCCGGGAAGCCCACGCCCCATGCCGGGTTTCCTGCCGTCGGTACCGTGGCCGCTCCTGCCGAGCGTCGCGGTGTTCGTCGTCGGCGGCGTGATCACCATCGTCGGCAGCATCCGGCTGGTCGCGCTCGGCGACGCCCTCGCCGACCGGACCGGCTGGGGCGAGGCGGTCTTCGGGGTGGTCTTCTTCGGCGTGGCCACCGGGCTGTCCGGAATCGTGATGACCGCGGTCACCGCCTCGACCGGGCATCCGGGACTCGGCTACAGCAACGCGGTCGGCGGCATCGCCGCCCAGACCACCGCGGTCGCGGTCGCCGACGCGTTCTACCGCCGGGTCAACCTCGAACACGCCGCCGCGTCGCTGTCGAACCTGCTCTTCGGCTGCCTGCTGGTGGCACTGCTGGCGCTGGCCCTGCTCGGCAGCTTCACCCCCGACGTCACCGTGTGGGGGATCCACCCCGTCTCCGTCGTACTCGTCGCGTGTTACCTCGGCGGGCTCCGGCTGATCCGTACCGCAGGCACCCAGCCGATGTGGAATCCGGTCGGCACCACCGAAACCCGGCCGGACGTGCCGCAGGAGCACGGCGTGCTCGACCGGCAGGCCACCTCCGTGCTCTGGACCCGGTTCGCGCTGGTCGGGATCTTCGTCGCGGTCAGCGGCTGGGCCGTCTCGCTGGCCGCCGAGAGTCTCGTGGAGACCACCGGCCTCTCCACCGGGTTCACCGGCGGTGTGCTGCTCGGGATCGTCAACGGGCTGCCGGAGACGGTCACCGCGATCGCCGCCGTACGGCAGGGCGCGGTGACCCTCGCGGTCGCCGCGGTACTCGGCGGCAACATCCTGGACGTGATCACCCTGGTCGTCGGCGACGTCGCCTACCGGCAGGGCTCGATCTACCACGCGGCCAGCACCGACGACCTGCTGATCACCACGGTCGGGCTGTTCATGACCACCACCCTGCTCGGCGGCCTGCTGGTCCGGCAGGCGTGCGGCTGGGGCCGACTCGGCTTCGAGGGGATCATCCTGGTCGCCAGCTACCTGGGGATGACGGTGCTGCTGGCAATCTGACCCGGAGCGGCCGACCCCACCTCCGGCGGGGCCGGCCGCGACACCGTCAGCCCGGGCCTCAGGCCCGCAGCGCGACGATCAGCCACTCCCAGGCCGGCACCACCGAGGGGAACGGCGGCCGGCCGTGCAGTACGCCCATCAGCTGCCAGTACCGCTCGACCCGCCGGTCGGTGAAGGTCGCCAGCTCGTCGGCGGCCCGGAGCCGCTCCTCCTCCGACATCCCGGTGCCGACGATCAGGTCCCGGACCTGGCGGCCCTGCGCCGATTCGGGGGCGACGCCGTCGCGCAGCGCGGCACCGGCGTGCTCGGCGACCAGGGCCGGGTCGAACGACGGTGCTCCGCCGCCGCTCGTCGCGCCCGCCACCGCCATCTGCCGGGCCCGCAACTGGAAGTCGGGGTCGCCAACCAGTTCGGCGAGTTCCAGCCAGGCATCCACCTGCTCGGTGGTCGGTTCGGCGGGCAACTCGGCCGGCAACTGCCGCATCGCGTGGGCGATACCGGCCCCGGGCGCCTCCGGGTCGATCCCCTCGAAGGCGCGGTCGACGAACTCGTCGATCATCCGCTGCCGCTCCGCGGCGGAGAGTCGGGCCAGTCTGTTCATCAGTGTCATCTCCTCGGTTGTGCTGTTCCGTTCGGCGATCGACCGCAGCACGGCCCGACGCAGCTGCAGCGTCCGGATCTCGGTGTCCAGGGCCTGGGCGTGCGCCCGGGCCACGTCCGCCACCGAACTCTGCCGGGCCAGGATCCGCCGTACGGTGTCCAGGTCCAGCCCGAGCTCGCGCAGCGTCCGGACCAGGTCGAGGCGGGCCACCGCCTCGGCGTCGTAGAGCCGGTAGCCGCCCGTCGACCGGCCGGTCGGCGGGATGACGCCACTGTCCGACCAGAACCGGATGGTCCGGACCGGCAGGCCGGTGCGTCGGGCGAGCTGTCCGATGGTGAACAGCTCGGTGCGGTCGTTCACGGAACGAGGATCAACCTTCCAGCCGCTGGAGACTCAAGTCCGATTCTGCGCGGCCGGCCCGGACGACGCCCTGGGGCGTCAGGTCCAGGCGCTGGGGTCCGCGGCGAGGTCACGGACCCGGTCCGGCAGCTTGCCGCCGGCCACATCGGCGATGGTGACCAGCTCGAGGATCTCCCGCTCGCTGGCCCGCAACGCGATCCAGACCTCCTGCAGGGCGCGCGCCGCGCCGTGGTACCCGAGGTCCTCCGGGCGCTGGCCACGGATGTTCGCCAGCGGGCCGTCGATGACCCGGATGACCTCGGCGAGCGAGATCTCCGTCGCCGGGCGGGCCAGCCAGTAGCCGCCCTCCGGGCCGCGCTGGGCGTGCACGATGCCGCCCCGACGCAACTGCAGCAGGATGCTCTCCAGGAACTTCGGCGGAATTTCCTGGGCCCGGGCGATCTGTTCGGCGGTCACCGGGCTGGGCCGACCGACCGGCCCACCGCCCCGGCCGGATTCACCGGGGCGGGTCGGGCCGTTGCCCGCTCCGCGGCCGGCAGACAGGGCCCTATCCTCCGAACCCGGGCCGCCGTCGGCACCGGAACCGGGGCGCGGTTCCGGGCCGAACCCGCTCGACTCGGCGTGTGCGGCGAGTTCGGCGACGGCGCGGAGGGCGTAGTCGACCCTGGCGGAGAGACGCATGTCGGACAGGTTAGCCGGCCCGTCCGGACGTCCCGGCGGAGGCTCAGCCGCCGACCCGGCGCAGCAGCCCCTCCTGTACGGCGCTGGCGATCTGCCGGCCGTCGACGGTGAACATCCGTCCGGTGGCGAGACCCCGCCCGCCGGAGGCCGACGGGCTCCAGCAGTCGTAGAGGAACCACTCGTCGGCCCGGAACGGGCGGTGGAACCAGAGCGCGTGGTCGAGGCTGGCGCCGACCACGCCACCGGGCCCCCACACCTCACCGTGCACCGACAGCACCGAGTCGAGCAGTGTCATGTCGGAGGCGAAGGTGAGCGCGCAGGCGTGCAGCAGCGGGTCGTCGGGCAGCTTGCCGTCGATCCGCATCCAGACCCGCTGGTGCGGGTCGGCCGGCCGGTCACCGGGCCGGACCCAGCCGGGCTCGCCGACGTACCGGACGTCGATCGGGCGCGGGACGGTGGCCCAGATGCCGAGCCGTTCCGGGTACCGGGCGAGCCGGTCGGCCATGGTCGGCACCGCCTCCGGCGGCGGTACGTCCAGCGGGGCCGGGGCATGGTGGTCGAGGCCCTCCTCCTCCCGGTGGAAGGAGGCGGACATGAAGAAGATCGGCTTGCCGTGCTGGTAGGCGACCGACCGACGGACCGAGAAGGAGCGGCCGTCCCGGATGTTCTCGACCTGGTACTCGATCGGCTCGGCGGGGTCGCCGGGCCGGACGAAGTAGCCGTGCAGGGAGTGCACGAACCGGTCCGACCCGACCGTCCGGCCGGCGGCGACCAGCGCCTGCCCGGCGACCTGGCCGCCGTACACCCGTTGCGGTCCGACCGGCGGGCTGAGCCCGAGGAACGTCGTCTCGCCGAGTTGGCGCAGGTCGAGCAGGTCGAGGAGCTGGTCGACCGCCGCCTGGCCGACGACCAGCTCCCCGGCGCCGCCCGAGGTCACCGCAGCGCCTGGGCCGCCGTCGCCGCGTCGACCAGCGAACCGAGCTGGTGCACCCGCAACGTGTTGGTGGAGCCGGGGGTGCCGACCGGGCTGCCGGCGACGATCACCACGAGGTCGCCGGGGTTGGCCCGGTTGAGCCCGAGCATCGCCTGGTCGACCTGACGGAACATGTCGTCGGTGTGCTGGACGAACGGCATCAGGAAGGTCTCCACGCCCCAGGAGAGGGCGAGCAGGTCGCGTACCTCCGGCACCGGGGTGAAGGCGAGCAGCGGCAGGTCGCAGTGCAGCCGAGAGAGCCGCCGGACGGTGTCGCCGGTCTGGGTGAACGCCACCAGGGCCTTGGCGCCGATCGCCTTGGCGATCTGGGAGGCGGCGACGGTCAGCGCGCCACCGTGGGTACGTGGGTCGTGCTGGAGCCGGGGCACCGCGATCGAGCCGGCCTCGGTGGTGGTGACGATCCGGCCCATCGTGCTGACGGTGAGGATCGGGTACTTGCCGACGCTGGTCTCGCCGGAGAGCATCACCGCGTCGGCGCCGTCCAGGACGGCGTTGGCGACGTCGGAGGCCTCGGCGCGGGTCGGCCGGGAGTTCTCGATCATCGAGTCGAGCATCTGGGTGGCGACGATGACCGGCTTGGCGTTCTCCCGGCAGAGCTGCACGGCGCGCTTCTGCACCAGCGGAACCTGGTCCAGCGGCAGTTCGACGCCGAGGTCGCCACGGGCCACCATGATGCCGTCGAAGGCGTTGACGATCGCCTCCAGGTGGGTCACCGCCTCGGGCTTCTCCACCTTCGCCATCACCGGCCGGTGGATGCCGACCTCCTGCATGATGTTGTGCGCGAGCTTGATGTCGTCGGGCGAGCGGACGAACGACATGGCGACCATGTCGACGCCGAGCCGGAGCGCGAACCGCAGGTCCTCGGTGTCCTTCTCCGACATCGCCGGGACGCTGACCGCGACGTTCGGCAGCGAGACGCCCTTGTTGTTGGAGACCGGGCCGCCCTCGGTGACCAGCACCCGGATGTCGCTGCCCTCGACCTCGACGACCTCGACCGCGACCCGGCCGTCGTCGATCAGCAGCCGGTCGCCCGGCTTCACCTCGAACGGCAGCTTCTCGTAGGTGCAGGAGACCCGGTCCCGGGTGCCGAGGATGTCCTCACCGGTGATCACCACGGAGTCGCCGGTACGCCACTCGTGCGGGCCGTCGGCGAAACGGCCGAGCCGGATCTTGGGGCCCTGCAGGTCGCCGAGGATCGCCACGGCGCGGCCGGTGGTCCGGGCGGCCTCGCGGACCAGGTTGAACACCTTCTCGTGGTCGGCCTGGTTGCCGTGGCTGAAGTTGAGCCTGGCTACGTCCATGCCCGCCTCGACCAGACCGCGGATGCGCTCCGGGGAGGAGGTCGCGGGGCCCAACGTACAAACGATCTTTGCGCGGCGTGTCACGGCCATCAGGCAATTCTCTCTCTCGGATCGGCCCGCCAGACCCAACGGATGCGGGAACAGTTGCGCAACGTCACGCGGCTGGCAGGTGACCGGCGGGTGCGTCACACCGGGACGTTGGTTGGCGGGCATCGGCGACCGCGCGGCGCCGAGCCTACTCCCGCCGTGCCCGGCACGTTCCCCGGGCCGACGGTGGTCCGGAGTCGCACCCGGGCCTCCCCGGCGTCCGAGAAGCCAGTGTACGCCGCCGTCGCAGGGTTCACCGCCACGTGATCTTGCTGTTACCGGCCCGAGACGGTTCCCCCCGAGAGTGGGTCCACATCGATGATCAAGATCGGGGTGACCTGGTCGAATGATCAACGCCGGCCCATCCCGCACCCGAACCTCGCGAGGAGCACGCCATGGCACCAACCCCACCCACCGACGCCGAACTGGACACGATGATCCGGGCCCGACTCGCCAGCCTCGGCATCGACCTCGACCAGTTGCCACCCGGCACCGCCGCCGACCCGGAGACCGGATCCCCGGGGCGGGACTCCGTCCTCGCCTCGCTGCGCGCCTTCGTCCGGGGCACCGTCGGCACGCTCGCCGCGCACCAGCTGCCGGCCCCGCCCGGAACCGACCCGGCGACCGCGAAGGCACTGTCCCAGCAACCGGCGCCGATGCTCTACCCGTCGATCAGCACCGAATGGCGGAGGGCATGACCGAGCGCAGCGAGGTCATCAACAAACTCAGTCACGCAGGTCATGACGACGACGAGCGCAGCGAGGAGACGGCATGACCGAGCGCAGCGAGGTCATCAACAAACCCAGTCACCCAGGTCATGACGACGACGAGCGCAGCGAGGAGACGGCATGACCGAGTTGGCTGAACCCCTGGACCGTGGTGTCGACCGTCGGGCGTTCCTGGCCCGGACCGCCGCACTGGCCGGCGCCGCCAGCATCGGCGGCGCACTGACCCTGCCGTCCGCCGCGTCGGCGACCCCGGGTGGCGGCCCGGCACACCACCCGCACCCGGGCGGCATCCCGGGACTGGACCGGCCCGACGCGTACGTCCGACCCCGGCCGGAGGCGCTGGCCGACCCCACCGAGCTGACCATCGCCGAGGCGGCCTGGCTGATCCGGGCCGGCAAGCTCCGACCGGAGGAGCTGGTCGAGGCGTACCTCGACCGGATCGGCGGCTACGAGTCGACGTACCAGGCGTTCAACGTCGTGCTCGCGGACGCCGCGCTCGCCGCGGCCCGGACCGCCGCCCGGCGTCCCCGCTCCGGCCCGCTGCACGGCATCCCGCTGGCGATCAAGGACAACTACTGGACGGCGGGCGTGCCGACCACCGCCAACTCCTACCTGTTCCGCGACTTCGTGCCGCCGTACGACGCGACGGCGGTGGCCCGGCTCAAGGCGGCCGGGGCGATCGTGCTGGGCAAGACCCAGATGGGGCCGCTGGCCACCACCCGGGCCACCACGCCGGACGGGGTGGTCACCACGGTGAACGCCTGGACGCCGACGAACCCGGGCACCGACCCCGGCGGCTCGTCCACCGGCACCGCCACCGCGGTCGCCGGTCGACTCGCCACCGCCGGCACCGGCACCCAGACCGGCGGCTCGATCACCGCACCCTCGAACGCGCAGAACCTGACCGGGCTCAAGCCGACCATGGGCCGGGTCTCGCTGCACGGCATCATCCCGCTCAGCTACACCCGGGACCATCCGGGACCGCTGGCCCGAGACGCCAGGGACGCGGCGATCATGTTGACCGCGATGGCCGGCGAGGACCCGGCCGATCCGCGCAGCCAAGGCCTGCCGCCGGTGCCGCACCTGATCGACGCGGCCACCCCGGTGTACGCCGGCAAGCGCGTCAAGCTGCGCTGGAAGACCCGGATCGGGGTGCTGCCCGGATACGCCGACGGCAGCTCGGCGAGCGCCCTGGCCCGGCGGGCGTTCCTCGCCGAACTGGCGGCGATGCCGAACGCGACCGTGGTCGACGTGCCGCTGCCGGAGGACTGGGACCTGCTCGGCGGCAACACCTTCAACAACGTACGGCTGCCGGAGCGGACCGAGCCGTTCCTGCCGTACCTGCGGACCGACCTGCGCGGCTTCGGGGTGTCGGTGACCAGTTGGCTGCAGGGCGCGCTGATGGGCGGACCGGAGTTCATCACCGGGCAGCGGGCCAAGCTGCTCTTCCTGGAACGGGTCCTCGACCAGCTCTTCGACGCCTGTGACGTGGTGGTGCAGACCGGTCCGGTGCCGTTCGACATCCTCGGCCTGCCGGAGATCGGCTTCCCGATCGGGTTCACCGCCGCCGGGGTGCCGATCGGCACGATCCTCGGCGGTCTGCCGTACGGCGAGGACCGGTTGTTGTCGGTGGTGGCCGCGTACCAGGCGGTGACGGACTGGCACCGGCGGCGGCCGCCGAACCCGCCGGCCGTGGCGGCGGACGCCCGGGCCGCCCGCGGCACGATGCGGGCGACCGCACCCGACCCGGGACGGGGCCGGCTCACCGCCGAGCAGGTCGCCGAACTGACCGAGTAGGAGTGTGTACCCGGCCGGCGGTGGGTCGGAGGGCCCCGCCTACCGCCGGCCCACGCCGGTCCGGGTCGCCTGGCGCGTTCCGTCAGCCGAGCCGGCCGACGATCGCCGCCAGGTCCTCCGGCCTGGACAGGAACGGTGCGTGCGAGGAGTCCAGCGTCACGACCGTGGTGGGATTCTCCGGGAAGGCGGCGTCGGCCTCTGCGACGAGAACCCGCTGGAGGGCCGGGCGGATCGCCATGTCCCGGGTGCAGACGACGTACGTGCGGGGAACGGAGCCCCAGCCGTCGCGGGTCAGCCGGGTGGTGTCGCCCATCATGCTGGCGGGGGCGTCCGGGGTCAGCAGGGCCAGGGCGGCGTCGGCGACGACCGGGGCGACGTCGCCGTAGAACGCGGCGCGGAGCTGCCGACGATAGGCGGGGTCGTTCGAGGCAAGGTCGAGCCGCAACGCCCCGGTCACGGCGGGATCACCTCGCAGGGCGGGCAGGACCAGCGCGTCCGCGTTCTCCGGCAGCGCGAAGTACCGGTCGGCCGCCCGGTCCGAGGCGGGCATGATCGCGGCGAGGTACACCGCGTGCGCGACCAGCTCGGGAACCTGCTGCGCCGCCCGGGTGAGGACGACACCGCCCATGCTGTGTGCCACCACGGTGACCCGGCCACCCCGACCGAGCATTCTGATCTGGGAGATCAGCAGCTCGGCGGCCTGGTCGAGGTCCACGTCCGCCACCGGCGAGACCTCGGTGGCCAGCTCCTCCGGGTCGAAGGGGCGCACGGTCAGACACTCGGGCCGACGGGCCCGCAACCCGTGCCCGGCCATGTCGACCGCCAGCGTCGGGCGGCCGTACCGCACGAGGTGGGCAATGACCTCGGTCCAGCACCAGGCACCGTGCCAGGAGCCGTGCAGGAACAGGATCGGGGTCGGGTGGGCAGACATGCCGCTCCTTCCGGTGGGTTGCGGGCTCCGGCACCTGGACGGTGTGCATTCCGCCGTCGTACCCGACCGCGCGCAACACGCGCCTCCTCCCGGGCCCAACCACCCGATGATACTGATCCATACCAATGGAAGGCCGCCTTGACGTCCATCGATATCGGTCATACCGTCGCCGGGGGTCCGACGGACCGGCGGAGGGACGGGGCGATGCGTGCGCGTGCCTGGGCGGCGACGGTGCTGGCCGTCGTACTGGTCAGCGGCGGTGGGTGTGAGACGGAGCCGGTGGCCGCGCCTCCCACCGGGACCAGCGGCGACGGCCCGGCCATCTACCTCGACCGGTCATACTCGGCCCGGGAGCGGGCGGTCGACCTGGTCTCCCGGATGACGCTTGCGGAGAAGGCCACCCAGCTGGTCAGCAGCCAGTCGGTGGCGATCCCCCGGCTCGGCGTCGAGGCGTACGGCTGGTGGAACGAGGCGGCACACGGGGTGGCCCGGGAGGGGACGCTGCACAACGCCAACCCGCCGATCCTGACCAACACCACGTCGTACCCGGTAAACCTGTCGCTCGGCGCCACCTGGAACCCGGACCTCGTCTACCGGGAGGCGACCGCCATCTCCGACGAGGCCCGGGAGGTGGTCCGGGACAACCGCCTCGACCTGAACTTCTACTCCCCCACCATCAACCTGGCCCGCGACCCGCGCTGGGGCCGCAACGACGAGGCGTTCAGCGAGGATCCGCTGCTCACCGCCGCGCTGGCGGCGCAGTTCGTGAACGGGATGGAGGGCAAGGACCGGACCGGCCGGCTCCTGCCGGAAGGTGGTGGTTATCTGAAGACCAGCACCACCCTCAAGCACTACGCGGCGAACAACAGTGAGTTCGACCGGCTGACCGGCACCGCCGACATGGACGACCGGACCCTGCGCGAGTACTACACCGCCCAGTTCCGGGAGGTGGTCGAACGCAGTTCGCCGGCCTCCATCATGACCTCGTACAACCGGGTCAACGGGTGGCCGACCACCGCCAGCGGCTACCTGATGACCGAACTGGCCCGGCAGACGTTCGGCTTCACCGGCTTCTTCACCTCCGACTGCGACTCGATCCGGGAGATCCAGCACGGCCACCACTGGCAGCCGCCCGGCCATCCGGCCCCGCTGGACCACATCGAACGGCACGCGTACGCGAACTCGGCCGGGCTGGACCTGAACTGTCAGCAGGGCTACCACGACCAGTGGAGCTACGCGAACACCATCCCCACCGCGATCGCGCGTGGCATCACCACCCCGACCGGCCGCTACACCGAGGCGGACGTCGACAACGCCCTGGTCCGGCTGCTGACCACCCGGATCCGGTTGGGCGAGTTCGACCCGGCCGAGCAGGTGCCGTGGGTGACCACGGCCCGCGCCCGGGTGCCGCACGCCAGTTGGACGAACTCGGACGCCAACCGGGCGGTGACCCAGACCCGGCAGCGGCTGGCCCTGGCCCGGGAGGTCGCCGGGGAGAGCATCGTGCTGCTGAGGAACGAGCCGGCCCGCTCCGGCCGCGCCGGCCCCGGAGCCCTGCTGCCGTTGCGGGTGCCGGCGTCCGGGGCGTACCGGGTGGCGGTGGTCGGGCACTACGCCAACCCGCCCAGCATGTACCTCGGCGGCTACTCCAGCATCCAGGCCAGTGCCGGTCAGGCCAATCAGGTCAACGGCTTCCAGGGCATCCGGGCGGCGGTCCGGGCGGTGAACCCGGACGCGGTCGTCGACTTCCTGCCCGGGGTCACCTCCGACACGCTCGCCGAGGTCGACCCGGCGTCGGTCGAGGCGGCCGCCGGCTACGACGCGGTGATCGTCTACGCCGGTACGGACGAACGGCACGCCCGGGAGGACGTGGACCGGGGCACGCTGGCCCTGCCGGGCGCCCAGGCGGAGCTGATCCGACAGGTGGCGGCCCGGAACCACAACACGGTCGTCTACCTGGAGACCGCCGGACAGGTCGACGTCGAGGGGTTCGCGGCCGAGGTGCCGGCAATCCTGTGGAGTTCGTACAACGGGCAGCGCAAGGGCGAGGCGCTCGCCGACGTCCTACTCGGAAACCGCAACCCGAGCGGCCGGCTGCCGTTCACCTGGTACCGGGACGCGGGGCAACTGCCGGCGATCGACGACTACCGGATCCGGGCCGCCGCCGACGGGTCACACCCGGGGCGGACGTACCTGTACTTCGACGGCGAGGTGTCGTACCCGTTCGGTCACGGCCTCGGCTACACCCGCTTCGACTACTCCCGACCGCGGGTCGACCGCCGGTCCGTGGACGCCGACGGCACACTGCGGGTCAGCGTCGACGTCACCAACACCGGGCGGGTGCCGGGTGCCGAGGTGGTCCAGCTCTACCTGGGTACGCCGTCGGCGCCGGCCGCGTCGGAACGCCCCGGCGAGCGGCTGCGCGGCTTCGAGAAGATCTCGCTGCGGCCGAGGCAGACCCGGCGGGTCACCTTCAGCGTCAAGGTGCCCGACCTCGCCTTCTTCGAGGAGGGACAGGGCCGGTACGTGGTCGACCCGGGGACGTACACGGTCCGGGTCGGCGGCTCGGCCGCGGAGAGCGACCCGCGCCGGCAGGCCCGGGTGACGGTCCGGGGCAGTCTGCGTCCGACGCTGTCGGTGGTCACCGTCGACGCGCCGGCCCTGCTCGCCCCGGGGACCGTGGTGGTACCCGAGCTGACTATCGCGCTCAGCGACGACCGCCGGTACGGCCACCGGACCGAAGGCGCCAGCACCCCGTTGCCGGCCGGCGCCACGGTCCGGTACCACAGCAACCGTCCGGAGGTGGTGGCGGTGGACCCTGCCGGGGTCATCCGTACCCGGGCGACCGGCGTCGCCACCGTCACCGCGACCGTCAGTTTCCAGGGCGTGACCCGGTCGACAGAGTTCGTGGTAGGGGTGCGCTGACGTCGACGGACGACGCCGTCACCACAGAGGACACATCGACATTGTCACCGCCTTAACAACTTTTCGACGGGCAGCTTGCATTCACCGCCGTCAACTGTGAACATGCCCGCATGCACGGGGTGGAAAATGATCTAGAAGAGTGGGAACGACGCCAACGGGCCCGATTCACCGAGGCCCAGGACGCGCTCGCGAGATGGCGGGCGAGAATGCATTCCAAGATCGAGGAAATCGAGGGAAGGGAAGCGGCAAGAACGGTTCCGGACCGCGACGAGATACCCGAGGACGCACCGCCGGCCTACCGACGGGTGCAGGAAAAGATCGACCGCGGCGAACTGGACTGGTCGGTTGTCCTCACCGGAGAAACCGAAGACGACGACGCCCGCGCCGTGCACCTGTGGATGGAGCCACGGCTGCGACAGGTACGCGAGGTGTTCGCACTGGCCGCCGAGGGCCTTCCGATCGACGAGGCTGTCGCCCGTGCCGCGCCCGACCCGACCCGACGGGACGGTCAGCGATGACCGTCCTCGTCGAGACCAGCTACCTGCGCGGCTACGCGGCGCAGATCGAAGGCAACCATGGCGGCGCCCTCGCCACGATGGAACGCTACTGCGCCGAACACTGCACCCGTACCGACGGGCTGAACGGTCTGCTCCTGGGCACCCGCAACGCGGTGGGAATCCAGGCGTGGTCGTACGCCGGCATCTTCGAGGGAGCCCGACGCGAGCTCCTGCGGACCGCCGTCGACCTGAGGTTCGCCGCCGGCAGCTACGACCGTTCCGACGCCGCCTCGGCGGAGCGGATCTGGGTCAGCGGTCGGGCCGGTCAGCAGGCGGGCGCATACCGCGAGCAGGATGTGCGGACTGTTGGAGCCGGTTTCTCCGCAGGGGCGAGCGTCAACCTCGCCGTGCCGCGCCAGCGCAACGAGACGGAGGATGTCCGCCACTCCATCGACGAACTGCTCTACGGAGTCAGTGGCCTGGTCGAACGGTTCACCGGGTACGACCTGCTGGCAAAGGTGACACCCTTCCTGATCGGCGACTGGGGCACCATCCGGTCGATCGCCGACGCCTACGGCGAACTGGAGGGCGGCTTCAAGGAGGTCAGCCAGGACCTCGCCGACGGCATGAACGTGCTGTCGGGTCACTGGGACAGCGGTCCGGGCGGGGCCGCCGCGGCTTTTGACTACCACATTCGCAAGCGGTGGGTGCCGGCCCTGGACGCGGCGGCCCGGATGGCGAACGCCTCGGAGCAGAACTTCCAACTGCTGGCGCAGATGTACGAGTACGCGCTCACCGCACTGCTGGCCGTGGTCAACTTCTACTGCCTGCGGATCAAGCGGGCGTTGCAGGCACTGCGTACCGTCTCATCGTTTCGGGAATACCTGCTTGAACTCTACGACCTGGTCAAGGAACTGTACGGTCTGATCACAGACCTGGCCGACGTGGTCATCGAGCAGACGCTGATGTTCAAGGAGGGCGTCGAACAGGTCGTCGCCATCGGACGGCAGCTTGTCGATTTCATCCAGGACGACTTCGAAGTCTTCCGGTCGGCGTGAGGGAGGTCGGCACATGAAGGTCATCGGACCGGACGGCCGCGAGTGGAAGGTGTTCCGGCGTCGAGTGGCATGGCGCCCACACGGACTGGACCAACTGATCCGGCTGGAGAGCTTCGCCCGACCCGGGTTCGGGGATCCGATCACCGCCCTCGTCCGGACGCTGGCGGTGCTGCTGGCCCTGCCGTTCCTGCTGGTCTTTCTGGTCGACTCGGTGGTGATGCTGCTGGTTACCCCGTTCGCCCACCTGGCCCGGCGCAGCGGCAGCCGCCCGTGGCCGGTGGTGGCCCGCAGCTGGAAGCTTCCCGAATACCGGGGCAGTGCCGACACTGCGGCCGCCGCCGACCACCTGGTCTTCCGGGTCCGGGAGGAGATCATCCACTACGGCGACCCGAGGTCGCTCACCCCGCCACCCGGCCGGGAGGTGAATCTCTCGACCGAGCCGGAGAACAATCTTCCCGGTTGGGCCCGCGCCTCCCAGGAGGCGCTCGGACGGTTGGTCGACCCCCAGCGTCCACCGCCCTCCCAGCCCGGCTATCCACCACCGACCCAGCCCGGCTATCCACCACCGACCCACCCTGGCCATCCACCGCCCCCGCACGACCCGCGGTACGGCGGCCGTTGACGTCAGACGCTCGGACCCGTCCGCCGGTGACCGTCACCGGCGGACGGGTCCGCTCGTTGCACGTCCCACATCAGGTCGGTCCCGCAGACCGAACGGCCGAGGTTGCTCCAGCCGAAGTGCGGAGATGGCCACAGCCCCGGTCGTCCGGGGTCGACGCCGATCGCCAGCGGCCACGGAGGCGAGGACCCGGGATGACCTACGAGGACGTACGGAGCGCCGACCTGCCCGCGGCCGACCGGTTCGCCTGGTGGCAGGAACTGGCCGTCAAATCGATGATGAAGTCGGTCGTCACCTGCGAACACGAGGCCGACTTCCAGGTCTCGGCCCGTTCGGTCCAGCTCGGCGGCGTCACCGTGTCGAGGTTTACCTACTCCGCCCTCCGCTACTTCCGCAGCCGGAGGATGATCCGGCAGGCCGATCCCGAGCACCTCGTGCTGGGACTCGCCCTGTCCGGGCGGCTCGGCATGACGGTCGACCGGACCGAGCAGGTGGCGGAACCGGGGGCGATTCTGCTCTACGACACGTCCCAGCCGGTCCACGGCTGGACGGCGGGGGCACCCGACGGGCCTGCCACCCAACTACTGGTACAGCTACCCCGGACGCTGCTGCCGCTGCGTACCCACGAGATCGGTCGGCTGGCCGGAACCCCACTGCCCGGGCGGGAGGGCATCGGCGCCCTCACCGGCGGTTACCTGGCCGGGCTCGTCGCACACGCGGAGCGGTACCGCCCGGCGGACGCCGCCCGGCTCCGCACGGTGACCCTGGACCTGCTCACCGCCCTATTCGCCCACCACCTCGACACCGGCACCGCCGTACCGTCGGAGACACGTCACGAGGTCCTGCAGGTCCGGATCCACGAGTTCGTCGAACGGCGGCTCGGCGATCCGGGACTCTCGCCGGCCATGTTCGCCGCCGCCCACCACATCTCCCTGCGTCAGTTGCACAAACTCTTTCACCAGCAGGGACTGACCGTCGCCGGCTGGATCCGGCAGCGTCGGCTGGAGGACTGCCGGGATGCGCTCGCCGACCCCGCACAGCGGTCCCGACCGGCGCACGTCATCGCCCGACGGTACGGCTTCACCAGTTACGCCCACTTCAGCCGACTCTTCACCGCCCGGTACGGCCACTCGCCGAGCGACTACCGGCGGACCATGTCGACGGAGGCCGCTGCCGGGGCGGAGCGCGCCGGAGGGTCGGCGGACACGGCGGTGCACGGATCGTCATGACCATGCGTCGCGGGTCAACGATTCGTCGACTCCCGGGCGGCCATGCTGGCCCGGGGCAAGGCAGGCCCGCGCATCCGTACCGGAGCGGGCCGTGGACCGGGCGGATGATCCCATCCATCCGCCCGGTTCGGGTCACGGATGCTTCCCGTCACGGTGATAAGCGGAGCGGAGCACCGCGACGGGCCCGGACCTGTCGAGGAAGGTTCAGGGTCCGGTCCGGGTGGTGCGGGCAGAAGCTCCCGGCCGGACCCGGACCGGGACCGGCCGGAGGGTGCCGCCCGCCCGCTGGGACGGGTCGCGACCCCGAGCCGACGACGTACGGGCCCGGCTGGGCGCGGCGGCCGGGCCGGCGACCCGGCTCGCGGCGGTCTGCACCGGCGCCTTCGTGCTGGCCCGGACCGGCTGGCTCGCCGGCCATCCGGCGACCACCCACTGGCGGCACGCGGACCGGCTGCGGGCGGAGTTTCCCGAGATCGAGGTACGGCCGGACGAGATCCACGTCCGCAGCGGACGGTTCGCCACCAGTGCCGGGGTCACCGCCGGCATCGACCTCGCGCTCGCCCTGGTCGAGGAGGACCACGGTCCCGACCTGGCCCGGGAGGTGGCCCGGGAACTCATGGTCTTCATGCAACGGCCGGGCGGACAGTCCCAGTTCTCCGTACGGCAGGATCTGCCACCGAGCCGTGACCAGCGGCTGCGCCGGGTCGTCGACCGGATCACCGCCGACCCGGCCCGGGCGTACCCAATCGAGGAGATGGCGCGCGACGCGACGGTGACCCCACGTCACCTGCGCCGACTGTTCCAGCAGGAGTTCGGGTTCACCCCGGCGCGCTACCTGGAGCTGGCCCGGGTGGAGGCGGCCCGGGCGCTGCTGGAGCGGGGCGGCACGGTGACCGAAGTGGCCCGGCACAGCGGTTTCGGCAGCGACGAGACGCTACGACGGATCTTCACCGCGTCGTACGGCGTCCCGCCGTCGGTCTACCAGCGCCGGTTCCGGACCACGACCGCCGCTGCCCGGTAACCCCCGGGCCGCCCGGTCAGCGGGCCAGCAGGGCGCGCAGTTCCGCGACCACCTCGGCGGGCGCCTCCTCGGCCATGAAGTGGCCGCAGGAAACGGTCCGGTGTTCGAGGTCCGCCGCCCACGCCCGCCACAGTCCGACCGCGTCGTAGCCGAGCGCGGCGCCCCAGTCCTGCTGCAGCACGGTCACCGGCATGGCCAGCCGGTTCCCGGCCGCCCGGTCGGCCTCGTCGTGGGTCACGTCGATGCCGGCCGAGGCCCGGTAGTCGGCGACGATCGACGGCACCGCCGCCCGGGACGCCCGCAGGTACGCGGCCCTGACGTCGGCGGGGATCGCCTCCGGGTTCCGGGTCCAGACGTCGAGGAAGTGGCCGAAGAAGGCGTCCGCGCTGGCACTGATCAACTGCTCCGGCAGGCCGGGCGGCTGGGCCATCAGGTAGAGGTGGAAGCCGACGGCCGCGGTGGTGCCGTGCAACACGTCCCACATGTCGAGGGTCGGCAGCACGTCGAGGCTGGCCAGGTGGGTGATCGCGGCCGGGTGGTCGAGACCGGCCCGGATCGCGACCAGGGCACCCCGGTCGTGCCCGGCCAGGGCGAACCGTTCGTGGCCGAGCGCCGCCGCCAGCGCCACGACGTCGGCGGCCATGGTCCGCTTGGCGTACGCGGTCCCGTCCGGGTCGGCGGGCTTGTCACTGGCGCCGTAGCCGCGCAGGTCGGGCACGATCACCGTGTGGTCGGCGGCGAGGTCGGCGGCGACGTGCCGCCACATGAGGTGGGTCTGGGGGAAACCGTGCAGCAGCACGATCGGGCTGCCGGCGCCACCGACGGCGACGTTCAGCCGTACGCGATCGGCGACGGTGACGTGCCGGTACTCGAATCCGTTGATCCTGGGTTCCACGGACGGGCCTTCCTGTCGGGCGGATTGACCGGTTCGCGGGCAGGTGGCCCGGACCGGTCGGACGTCACCGAGCCTCTCCCGCACCGGTGAGCGGTGGATGAGCACCGGATGAGTGCAGCCGACCGGGTCGGCGGATCCGGACGGGAACGACGGGTGACGGCCGAACCCGGCCGACGGGGCGCCGACTACCGTGGGTGGCATGCAGGGGCGGGAAACGGCACCGAGGGTCACCTTCGCCGTACTCGGACCCGTGTCGGCCGCCACCGACTCCGGTCCCGTCCCGCTCGGCGGTCCCCGGCACCGCGCGGTCCTGGCCCGGCTGTTGATCGCCCGGGGTCGGGTCGTACCGGTGGACCGGCTGGTCGCCGACCTGTGGGCGGAGCCGCCGGACGGCGCGGTGGCGGCGATCCGTACCTTCGTCGCCGACCTGCGCCGGGCCCTGGAACCGGACCGGCCGCCCCGGCAGCCGGCCCGGCTGCTGGTCACCGCCGCACCGGGGTACGCGGTACGGCCGGAACCGGACGCGGTGGACGCCTGGCGCTTCGAGGCGGCGGTGGCCGGAGCCGGCCGGCTGCTCGCCGAGGGTCGGGCGGAACCGGCGCTGGAGCGGCTGACCGGGGCGCTCGCCCTCTGGCAGGGGCCCGCCTACGCCGGGTACGCCGAGCAGGGCTGGGCGGTCGGGGAGGTCAACCGGCTGGACGAGCTGCGACTGCTGGCGGTGGAGCGACGGGCCGAGGCCCTGCTGGCGCTGGGCCGGGCCGCCGAGGCCACCCCCGACCTGCGGGCCCACCTGGAGAGCCGCCCGCTGCGGGAGGACGCCTGGCACCTGCTGGCCACCGCGCTCTACTGGTCGGGCCGGCAGGGTGAGGCGCTCGCCGCGCTCCGCCGGGCCCGGGAGATCCTGGTGGCCGAACTCGGCGTGGACCCGTCACCCCGGCTCCGGCAGCTGGAGGCCGACCTTCTCGCCCAGGCCCCGCACCTGTCCCCCGAGTTCGGCACAGCCCCGGCGGCACCGGCTCTGGCGGCGGCTGCGCCGGCAGCGGCGGCGGCTCCGGCGGCGGCTGCGGCGGCGGCAGCGGCGGCGGCTCCGGCGGCGGCTGCGGCGGCGGCTGCGCCGGCAGCGGCGGAGGCGACGGATGTTTGTCGGCCGGGAGGCGGAACTGACCCGGCTGGTGGAGGCCGCCGACGAGGTCGTCCGGCGGCGCGAGCCGGCGCTCGTGCTGATCTCCGGGGACGCGGGCGCCGGCAAGACCGCGCTCGCCGAGGCGTTGACCGCGACGCTGGCCACCGACGGCTGGGCAACCGCCTGGGGCCGGATTCCGGAGTACGACGGGGCCCCGCCCGGCTGGCCGTGGCGGCAGATCACCGACGCACTCCCGCCCGGGGCACCGACCGCACCGGCCGTCCACCCGACCGGGCCGGGCCCGGAACCGGAGCGGCAGCCAGCGGCGGAACCGGAGCGGCAGCCGGGCCCGGATCCCGGGCTCGTCGCCGATCCGGCCGTTGCCCGGTTCCGGCTGCGCCGGGCGGTGGTGGGCCGACTGTCGACGGTGGCCGGACACCAACCGGCGCTACTGGTCGTCGACGACCTGCACCGGGCCGACCCGGACACCCTGGACCTGCTGACCGCGCTGCTCGCCGAACCGGAACCGGTCACCGGGCCGGTACTGCTGGTCGGGACGTACCGGGCCACCGAGATCACGCCGGAGCTGACCGTGGCACTGGCCCGGTTGGCGCGTACCGAGCCGCTCCGGATCTATCTGGGCGGACTGGCCGAGCCGGCCACCGGCGCACTCGCCGGCGCCGTCATCGGTCGGGGCCTCGATCCGGCCACCGTACGGCTCGTCCAGTGGCGCAGCGGCGGAAACCCGTTCTTCGTCCGCGAACTGGCCCGGCTGCTCGCTGCCGAGGGCGCGGCGGCCCTGGAGACGGTGCCGGCAGGGGTACGCGACGTCATCCGGCACCGGTTGGGCCGACTGTCCGAGCCGGCCCGGACGGTGCTGCGGTGGGCGGCGGTACTCGGCCGGGACGTCGACCCGGAACTGCTGGCCGCACTCGCCGCCGGAGCCGGGGCGGAGGAACTGACCGAGGCACTGCTGCTGGACGCCCTGGACGAGGCGGTACGGGCCGGTTTCCTCACCGGGGAGGAGGCCGACGGCCGGCTGCGGTTCAGCCACGTCCTGGTCCGGGACACGCTCTACGCCGACCTGTCCACGCCGCGTCGGGCCCGCTGGCACACCGTCGTCGCCGAAACCCTCGAACAGTTGCGTCCGGACGACGTGGCCGCCCTGGCGCACCACTACGGCCGGGCGACGGGCCGGGCCGCGGCGGTTCGGGCCGCGTACCACGCCGGGGCCGCCGCCGCGCGGGCCGAACGCCGTACCCGGCCGCACGAGGCGGCCCGGCTGTGGCGGGACGCGGTCGCCGCGTACGACCGGTCCGGGCAGGGTGCCGCACCGGGCCGGCTGGCCGCGACGATGGGGCTCGGCCGTACCCTCGCGGTCACCGGTCGGCTCACCGAGGCCCGCCGGCACCGGGCCGAGGCGATCGCCCTCGCCGAACGGCTCGACGACGCCGCGCTCACCGCGGAGGTGCTCGCCGCGTTCGAGGTGCCGGCGAGCTGGACCCGCAACGACGACGAGCGGCTCTCGGCGCGGATCGTCCGGCTCGCCGAACGGGCGCTGGGCACGCTTCCGGACGGGTACGTGGCGCAACGCAGCCGGCTGCTGAGCACCCTGGCGCTGGAACTGCGGGGCACGACCGGCGACCGGGGACGCCGGGCGGCGTACCAGGCAGAGGAGTCCGCCCGGCGGGCCGGCGACCCGGAGCTGCTGGCCTTCGCGCTCAACGCCCGGTTCATGCACAGTTTCGCGCGGACCGGCCTCGCCGCCGACCGGGCCGCGATCGGCGCCGAACTGGTCGAGGTCGCCGCCCGGCACGGGCTGGTCACCTTCGAGGTCCTCGGTCACCTCGTCGGCGTGCAGGCGTACGCCGCACTCGCCGACTTCGGTCCGGCCGACGCACACGCGGCCGCCGCCGACCGGCTCGCCGCCCGCTACGACCTGCCGCTGGTCGGCGTCCTGACCCGCTGGTACGGGGGCCTTCGGTTGGCCGTCGCCGGCCGGGTCGGCGAGGCGGAGGCGACCTACCGGGCGGTGGCCGCCGCCCAGGCGACGAGCGGGATGCCGGGCATGTCCCGGGGCCTGCTGCCGCTGGCGCTGCTCTCCCTCCGGCTGTCAGGGCACGACCTGCCGCAGGACCGGCCGCCGACGCTGCCGGAGGACGCGGACTGGGGTCCGGAGGAGCCGTGGGTACGACCGCTGCTGCTGCTCGCCGCCGGTCGACGTACCGAGGCGGCCGACGCGCTGCGGTCGCTGCCGGAATCGCCACACGACCTGCTCCGGGAGGCGCGGCTCGTGCTCGCCCTCCGGACGGCGCTGACCCTCGACGACCACGTCGTGCTGCGACGGGTGCACACTGAACTGCTGCCGGCTGTCGACGAGCTGGCCGGGGCGGGCAGTGGGGTGTTCAGCTTCGGACCGGTGGCCGGTTATCTGGCCGGGTCGGCGGCCGCGCTGGGCCGGCCCGAGGAGGCCGCCGAGCACCGGCGCACCGCCGCCACGGTGGCCGCCCGGGCCGGCGGCAGCAACCAGCGCCGATCCGCTCAGGCCGATAGCGGCGACCAGCGCCGCTGACCCGCCCGGGGCAGCGGCGGAGGTCAGCGCCGAGCTGCCCGGGCCGGATGGGTCCGCAGCCAGTCGAGGACCTCGACGGCGTGCCGGTCGGGGGCGGGCACCGGAGAGAAGACGTGCTCGACCCGACCGTCGGCGACGATCAGGGTCGCCCGCCCGTACAGGGTGAGTCCGCCGACCTCGAAGGTCGGCAGCCGCAGTGCGTCGCGGACCGCGAACTCGGGATCGGCCAGCATCGTGAACGGCAGGCGCAGCCGCGAGACGAGTTCGGACTGGTAGTGCCGGGGTTGGGAGGAGAGTCCGTAGACCCGGGCGGCGCCGGCGGCGCGCAGTTCGTCGTGGTGGTCGCGGAACCCGCACGCCTCGGCGGTGCAGCCGCGGGCCCCGGGGATGGTGTCGTAGCCCTCCGGCAGGTCGACGCCGGGCCGGCCGGTGAGCGGGTAGACGTACAGGACGGTGCGGCCGGGACCGAACGTGGCCAGGTCGACGGTGCTGCCGTCGGTGGCGGGCAGGGTGACGGCCGGTAGTCGTACCCCGACCAGCCGGCTGATCTCCGGGCCACCGTCGCCCCGGGTCGGCGGGTCACACCGGACCGTGGGGCCGGCGGAACCCCGCTCGGTGACCGCGAACGGGGCGCTGTCCGGGATCAGCCGGCCGGCGGCCCGGGCCAGGTGGGCGGCGAGCGCGTCGCGCCGCCGGGTCAGCTGGCTGATCCGCTCGGCGAGCTGGTCGATCGCGTGCCGGTACGCGGCCAGCGACGCCGGACACTCGTCGGCCGACCCGTGCCCGCTGGCCAGACACTCGACGAACGGTCGGGTCTCCTCGACCGAGAGCCCGAGCGCGGTCAGTTCCCGGATCTCCCGCACCTGCCGGACCGCCGCCGGGTCGTAGTCCCGGTAGCCGTTCGGCGAGCGGGTCGGCACGACCAGGCCGACCCGCTCGTAGTACCGCAGCGCCCGGATCGTGACCCCGGCCTGCTCTGCCACCTCTCCCGCTCGCATGTTCCGACGGTAAACCCGTACCCCGGGGTCCGGGTCAAGCGTCGATCCGGGTCGGCGATATTGATCATCGCGGAGGCGATGCCCGCGTCGTGAGCGGAAACACGCCACCGCCCTTAATCAAACGAACTAGTCTGTTCGATTAAGGGCGGCGATCGGGAGGCGACGATGGCGACGAAGATCAGGAAGACCAACACCGAGGAACGGATCCTCGGTACGGCCGCCCGGCTGTTCTACGCCCACGGGCTGCGCGGCGTCGGTATCGACCAGGTGATCGCCGAGTCCGGGGTGGCGAAGTCGACCCTCTACGTGCACTTCCGAACCAGGGAGGAGCTGGTGGCCGCGTACCTGCGGCGCACCGACGAATCCTGGCGGGCCCAGTTGCGGGCGGCGGCGGAACGCGCCGGTGCCCGGCCGGCGGACCAGCTGGTCGGCCTCTTCGACGCCCTGCTGGACGCCTTCGACCGGCACGGGTTCTTCGGGTGTCCCTTCGTCAGCGCGGCGGTCGAGGCACCGCTCGACTCCCAGGCCCGGGCGATCACGGTCCGGCACACCGAACGCCGACAGGAGTGGCTGACCGAGCTGGCCACCGGGGCCGGCGCCACCGAACCGGCCGCGCTCGCCCGCCGGATCGGTCTCCTGATCGACGGCGCGCTCACCTCCGGCCGGCTGCTGCAGGACCGCAGCGTGGTCGACGAGGCCAAGGCCGCCGCCCGGTCACTACTCGACCGGCACCTGGCCTGACAGTTTCCCGTTCACGACCGAAAGACGAGGTGGCGCCATGCGCGCCGTACTGCTCAACGAGTTCGACGGCCCGCTGACCGTGGCCGAGATCCCGACGCCCGTACCCGGCCCGGGTGAGGTGCTGGTGCGGGTGGCGGCGAGCGGGGTCAACCCGCTGGACACCAAGATCCGGGCGGGGAGGGCCGCCCACGCCCGGAGTCGGCCGCCGGCCGTACTCGGCATGGACCTGGCCGGCGTCGTGGTGGAGGTCGGCCCGGAGGTCACCGCCTTCGGCCCCGGCGACCGGGTGTACGGCCTCACCGGTGGCGTCGGCGACCTGCAGGGCTCGCTCGCCGAGTACGCGGCCGTGGACGCCCGACTGCTCGCCCACGTACCCGGAGCACTGAGCCTGCGGGAGGCGGCGGCGCTGCCGCTGGCCGCGATCACCAGCTGGGAGGCGCTGGTGGACCGGGCCCGGGTCGGCGCCGGCCAGCGGGTGCTGGTCCACGGCGGCGCCGGCGGTGTCGGACAGGCCGGCGTCCAGCTCGCCCGCGCCCGGGGCGCCGAGGTCTTCGCCACCGGGTCGGCCCGGAGCCTGGAGACGATCCGGCGACTCGGGGCGACCCCGATCGACTACACCAGCACCCCGGTCGAGCGGTACGTCGACGAGCACACCGACGGCGAGGGCTTCGACGTCGTCTTCGACACCGTCGGCGGCGCCACCCTCGACCAGTCCTTCGTCGCGGTCCGGACCTACACCGGGCACGTGGTCAGCGCGCTCGGCTGGGGCACACACAGCCTCGCCCCGCTGTCGTTCCGGGGTGCCACCTACTCCGGAGTCTTCACCCTGATGCCGATGCTGACCGGGGTCGGCCGGGAGCACCACGGCGAGATCCTGCGCGAGGTGGGCGACCTCGCCGACAACGGCCAGCTGCGTCCGGTACTCGACTCCCGACGGTTCACCCTGGACACCGTCGCGGACGCGCACGCGGTGGTGGAGCAGGGCGCCGCGACCGGCAAGATCGTGGTCGACGTCGACCACACCCTCGACGCCTGATCGCCGCCGTCGTCGGCCCGGCCGTTCCGGAGAACCCGGCCGCCCGGGCGCTGGGCGGCTACTGGTCCCGGCACGGGGTACGTGATGGGCGCCGCCCAGAGCGAGGACAGCTTCCAGGCCGTACGCGAACTGACCCTGGGTTACCTGGTGCCGATTCGGCGGACCGGCGAGATCGCCCGTACACCTGCCGCTCAACCACCTCGGCCGTCTGCTCCGGCCCACCACCGAGCAGGGCTGACACCGCCAGCGGGCGACGTGCGAGCCTCTGCGGCTATCGCCGCCCGTCGGCACGCCACGAACGCCTCGGCGTCGCACCGCGGTCAGGGGTCGTTGTTCACCGTCCGGGCCGGTTGCCGCGCGGGACGACCAGTCCGGTCTCGTAGGCGACGACGACCGCCTGTGTCCTGTCCCGCAGACCGAGTTTGCCCAACAGGCGACTGACATGGGTTTTTATGGTCTCGTCGCTGACCACGAGTCGCTCGGCGATCTCCGGGTTGGACAGGCCTTCGGCCATGAGCCGCAGCACGTCGGTCTCCCGCGGGGTGAGCGTGTCGAGCGGGGCGGGGTGTTGGGGCGGTCGCGGGCGCAGACGCGCGAACTCGCCGATGAGTCGTCGGGTCACCTTCGGCGCGAGGAGTGCTTCACCGGCCGCGACGACCCGGATGGCGTCGAAGAGCCGTTCGGCGGTGACGTCCTTGAGAAGGAAGCCACTCGCTCCGGCGCCGAGTGCGTCGTAGACGTGTTCGTCGAGGTCGAACGTGGTGAGGATGAGGATCCGGGGGCCGTCGGCGGCGGCGATGTGCCGGGTGGCCGCGATGCCGTCCATCACCGGCATGCGGATGTCCATGAGCACTACGTCGGGTCGCTGTTCCCGGCAGACCCGTACCGTCTCGGCGCCGTCGGCGGCGCTGCCGACGACGGTGAGGTCCGGCTGCGTGTCGAGGAGCATGACGAAGCCGGCCCGGACGACCTCGTCGTCGTCGGCGACGACGACTCGCACGGCGCGGCTCATCGGTCCGTCACGGATTCGCTGGTTCCGACGAGGGTTCGGGCGCGCCGGTGGTGGTCGGGCTCGGCCGGGACGGGCGCCGCCTCCTCGGGGAGGGGCAGTACCGCGTTGACCAGGAAGCCGCCACCCGGTGCGGCGCCGGTCCACAGCTCGCCACGCAGGGTGGCGACCCGCTCGCGCATGCCGAGCAGCCCGTGTCCGGTACCCGAGCGCCGCCCGGGGACCGGCCCTGGGCCGTTGTCGCGGACCCGTACGCGCAGGACGTCGCTCGTGTATGCCAGCTCGACGTCGACCGCGGCGCCGGGAGCATGCCGGCGGGCGTTGGTCAACGCCTCCTGCACGATCCGGTACGTGGTGAGCTGCACGCCGGGATCGAGCGGGACGATGTGGCCGGAGACGAGCAGCCGTACGCCCGCCCCGGTCGATTCGCGTGCCTCGTCGAGCAACTCGGTGAGCTGCCGTAGGCCGGGCTGCGGCGTGCGGTACGGCTCGATCACGCCGGCCTCCTCGTCGTCGCGCAGGACCCCGAGGAGTCGACGCATCTCGGTGAGCGCGGCCCGCGCCGTGTCGCCGATCGCGAGGAGGCGCTTCGCCCCCTCCGGCGGCAGGCCCGGCGTGGCCAGTCGGGCTGCCTCCGCCTGCACCGCGATCTTCGAGATGTGGTGGGCCACGACGTCGTGCAACTCGCGGGCGATCCGGGCGCGTTCGCCCCGCGCCGCGTACGCGAGCAGGGTCTTGGCCATCGCCTCGCGGGACTCGTCGCGGGCCGTCACCACTGCACGGGTGCGTACCGCGGCACCAGCGCCGGCCGTCCCGACGGCGACCGCCGCGATGACGAGCGCAGAGATCCGCCCGTCCCGGCCACCACCGGGCGGGCCCAGGATCGCGTAGACCACGAACGGCAAGACGAACCAGCCTGCCACGGTCACCCGGCGGCTTCGCCCCAGCACGTAGAGCGCGGCGATCTCGGCGACGAGCGCCGCGATCGGCGGCCGGGGGTACAACGCGAGCATGAGCGACGCTGCTGCTGTCGTCGCGGTGACGGCCCATACCGGCTGGGTCGGCAGCAGCGCCACCGGCGCGGTGGCGCAGAGGGCGAGGAGCAACGCCGCCGGCAGCAGGGCATCGGAGACCACGCCGGGCAGCACGGTCTCTGCCATCGCGGTGAACCCGAGCACCGCCGCGGCGACCGCTGGCAGCTCGGGCAGGCCGGTGACGCGTCCGACGATCCGTCCGACTGCGGCCGGCCAGCGGTGAGCACGCCCCTCCATCCGGCCATTGTCCCGGCATCGCCGGTCCGGCGCGTCCCCCGACGCCCGTCCCCCGTGCGGGGGACTCCGTCGCCGCGACGTCCCCCGGAGCCCTGCGGCAAAGTCGGTTCCGCAGCGGGACGACCGGCCGTCACCGGCCGCCTAGCGTCGCTACCATGACTGAATCTCCCGCACGCGGCGCTCGCGTGACGATCGAGGTGCGCGGGCTGCGCAAACGGTACGGCTCAAAGGTGGCCGTCGACGACCTGTCGTTCACTGTCGAGCCCGGCATGGTGACCGGATTCGTCGGGCCGAACGGCGCCGGCAAGTCCACCACGATGCGAATCGTTCTCGGGCTCGACGCTGCCGATGCCGGCACCGCACTGGTCGGCGGCCGGCCGTACCGGACCCTCGCCCGGCCGCTGCGCACGGTTGGCGCGCTCCTCGACGCCTCTGCGGTTCACCCGGGTCGCAGCGCCCGCAACCATCTGCTCTGGCTCGCCCAGTCCAACGCGATCCCACGCCGCCGCGTCGACGAGGTCCTCGACCTCGCCGGCCTCACCACGGTCGCGAAGCGGACGGTCGGCGGATTCTCACTCGGTATGCGGCAGCGGCTCGGCATCGCCGCCGCACTGCTCGGGGACCCGGCGGTGATCATATTCGACGAGCCGCTCAACGGCCTGGACATCGAGGGCATCCAGTGGATCCGCGGCTTGCTGCGATCCCTGGCCGACGACGGTCGGGCGGTCCTGATCTCCAGTCACCTGATGAGTGAACTGGAGGACAGCGCCGACCACCTGCTCGTCATCGGCCGCGGCCGGCTCCTGGCCGATACGACTGTCCGGGAACTGGTCACGACCGCATCCGGGGACCGGGTGGCTGTCCGTACAGGCATGCGTACGGAGGCGATGACGGCCCTCGCCGACACGGGCGCGCTGGCCACCATCACCGACGGGGAGACGGTGACCGTGGCCGGCCTGTCCATCGAGCGCGTCGTCGAGTTGCTCACCCGGCGCGGCGTGACGTTCACCGGGGTGTCCGCGCACCGGGCCTCCCTCGAAGAGGCGTACATGGAACTGACCCGCGACGCGGTCGAGTTCGGCACCGCCGGGCGCGGGGGGCGGGCCGCCCGATGACCGCCACCGCACACCGCGCCGCCGACACACTGCCGGACGTCGACCGCCCCAGCTTCGCCCGGCTCATGCTGTCGGAGTGGACGAAGCTGCGTACGGTCCGCCGCTGGACCGTCGCCCTGCTGGCGGCACCCGTGTTAATCATCCTCGTCGGCGTCCTGACCGCGTCGAGCAGCCAACCCGGAGCCCTCGACTCGCCCCTCGTCGGCCCGGACGGCACCTGGGTGCAGGACCGGTTCCATTTCGTCCACCGTCCCCTCACCGGCGACGGCACGGTGACGACCCGGATCGCCTCGACGACGCTGGAGTTCAGCGTGCCGCCGGAGGATGGCGGCGACGCACGGGCCAGGGACGTGGAGCGGACCGTGTGGTCCAAAGCCGGGCTGATGATCAAGGATGGACTGCGGCCGGGCGCGCGCTACGCCGCGGTGATGGTAACCCCCGGCCGCGGCGTCCGGCTGCAGTCGAACTTCACGACCGACATCGCCGGCCCGGCTGCCGGCGCGCCGACCTGGCTCAGGCTCACCCGCGCCGGTTCGACGATCAGCGCCTTCCAGTCGGCGGACGGACTCTCCTGGGATCCGGTCGGCACCGTCACCGTCCCGGGCCTGCCGCAGACCGTCGAGGTCGGGCCCTTCGTCGCCTCACCAACCGCGACCCTGCTGGCGCAGCGACAGTTCGGCAGCATCCGCCTCGGCCAGTACCCGACCACGACCCGGGCGGTGTTCGAACGGCCGACGCTGGAGCCGGCCGGGGCCCCGGGCACCGGGTCCGGTGAGCCGTCGGACGGCTGGCAGGACGACGAGGTCGACGACTCAGCGGTTCAGGCCGGCACGCCACCGGCACCTGACCGGGCGGGCGGCAAGGGGCCACAGGCCGCACCGCCCCCAGCCGTCTGGGCGGGCGACCGCCTCACGCTGGTCGGCGTCGGCGACATCGCGCCACGAACGCCCGGCGAGGACGTGATCAAGCAGAACCTGACCGGCGGGTACGCCGGGCTGATGGCGATCGTCGCGGTGGCGGTCCTGTTCGTCACCGCCGAGTACCGGCGAGGCATGCTCCGCACCACGTTCGCGGCAAGCCCCGGACGGCGGCGGGTACTGGCGGCCAAGGCACTGGTCGTCGGCGCGGTCGCGTTCGTCATCGGGTTCACGGCCAGCGTCGCCGTGCTGCTCATCACTCAGCCGATCATGCGCGACAACGGCTTCCTGCCCCCCGTCTACCCGGACTGGTCACTGACCGACCCCACGGTGTCGCGCGCCATTGTCGGCACCGCCGCCGTGCTGGCCGCGATCGCGGTGTTCAGCCTGGCCCTCGGCACGGTACTGCGACGCGCCGCCGGCACGGTCGCCGCCGTCATCGTACTCATCGTCCTGCCGCAGCTCCTCGCCAGCGGCCTGCCACCAGTGGCCGGGCAGTGGCTGATGCGGCTCACCCCCGCCGCCGGGTTCACGATCCAGCAGACAATCCCGCGGTACGACCATGTGCCCCGGATCTGCGTGCCCGAAAACGGCTGCGTCTACGACCAGCCGTGGGCCGGGTTCGCGGTCATCTGCGCCTACGCACTGGTCACGATGGCCGTCGCGCTGTGGGCAGTGCAGCGCAGGGACGCGTGAGCGCCGTGCACGCCATCCATGCGGAGTGGACAAAACTACGGACCGTCGCCAGTACGCCCTGGCTCCTCTTCGCCGCCGTCGCCGTCACCGTCGGCATCAGCGCGATGGTCACGGCCGGTGCCAGCAGCCGAACCTGCCCGACCCCGTCGATATGCCTGGACGACCTGCCGAGGCTCGGCCTCACCGGCGCCCAGTACGGGCAGATCTTCGTCGTCGTGCTCGCCGTCCTGGTGATGAGTGAGGAGTACACCACGCGTTCAATCACCATGTCCCTGGCCGCGGTACCACGTCGATGGCGGCTGTACCTGAGCAAGGCGGCCATCCTCACCGGCGTGGTGGTCGTCGTCGGTTCACTCGGCGTCCTCGGCGCGTTGCTCGCCGTCCGGCGTCTCCTGCCCGGCACCGCGCTCAGCGCCGCCAACAGCGACCAGAGCCTGTCGCTCGCCGACGGGCCGACACTGCGCGCCGGGTATGGCACCGTGCTCTACCTCGCCCTGGTGGCGCTGTTGAGCTATGGCGTCGCCGCGATACTACGCGACACGGCCGGGTCGATCGCCACGATGCTCCTCCTGCTGTACGTCGCACCGATCCTGACCTCGATCATCACCGACCCTGCGTGGCTGAAGCGGATCGAACAGTTCTCGCCGATGTTGGCCGGCCTCAAAATCCAGGCGACGACGGCACTGGACACGCTGGTGATCGGACCGTGGCAGGGCCTGGGCGTCCTCGCCCTGTGGGCAGCCGGCGCCCTCCTCGCCGGCCTGCTCTCACTTCAACTCCGCGACGTGTGACCCCCGTCCTCGTGGTCGGTCGCCACGACCAATCACGAGATCCTCATCGGACGTCGCGCTTGGATTCCCGAGCGCTCAGCCGTACGCGACCGAGCCAGTCACCGAATCCCGAGACAGGAACGGAGGGAGTTCGGGTGACCGATTCAGGACATGCCCGGCGACGGGCCCGGCCGGCCGGAAGACCACGATGAAACCGACGTATGACCGGACGGGACGCCCCACCGCCGTGGTCGGCTGCCCGCGTCAGGTGTTCGGCGCGGCGAAAGCGGAGATTGGGCGGCGGCTAAGGCGCCCCTCTCGACGGGCATCCGCCGCCGTCCCCTGGGCGGATGGCTGCGGATCAGGGTTCCGGCGGAACCCCTCGGCGACAGGGTCCGATCAAGGTCGTCCCCTACGACGCGCGCTGGCCGATCAGCTTCGCCGAGCAGCAGATCCGGATCGAGGCGGCCCTCGGAAACCGACTTGTCGGTCGGGTCGAGCACGTCGGCAGTACCTCGATTCCCGGCCTGGCCGCCAAGCCGATCGTCGACATGCTCGCCCGCCGAATACGCACAGCTCAAGGCCGAGCTCGCGGCGGCAGACGACGAGGATCGACCGAGGTACCGGTCCGGCAAGGCGCCGTTCATCGAGGATGTGCTGCGACGGCTGGAGTCACCTGCCGACCTGCGACCTCGGTAGCGGCCGATAATCGCTCGCGCCGTACTCGACGATGGAAGCGTGGAAAACGGCGGGGGGATGGCGTGAGCAAGACGGTGTCGGTCGACTTCGGCGGGCGTTGGTTCTGGGCGTACGACGTCAGCGTCGGGATCCTGCTCCTGGAGGCCATCCAGGTGGCCACGGAGACGCCACCCGGGCAGCGGCCGCCGAACGTGGACGCCGTGTTGGCGGACCTGCGGACCCAGGTGCAGGTCGGCGCCAGTTTTGCCTTCCCGCTGGACCCCGACGAGTGGGACAGCCGGCAACGGGCCTTCGCCCGCGCGATCATCGCGGAGGCGGGACGCCGACTGCGCGGGTACCGGACGATCACGTCGACGGAGGCCGCCGAACGGTACGTGATCGACGGTGAGCCGTACTTCGTGCGTGGACACAAGCGGATCGACTGCGAGGTGGTCGCCGACCTCGCCGAGGCGATCGAGGCGCTGATCGAGGACCGACTGCCGCCGGTGCCCGTACCTGGTCGGCACTGGTTCTTCGGCGTGCCGGACGGGCCGCGCACCCTGTAAGGAACTGAGCATCGACTCAGCCCCAACCCACCCGAGCAGGCAGTACGACGACATCCGGCCCGTACCGGTCCAGAGTGGAGGTTTATCGGGCGGGCGGTTGTCGGGTTGTCGACCGATGCCTGTCGTGGTGCGCCGCCGGCCCGGAGAGTGCTCCGATCGGAGGTGGACGATGGGGCAGCCGGCCGGCGAGACCGTCATGATCCGCGACTGGTTCAGCGTGCCCCGGGTGCCCGCCGCGACCCGGGCCGCGGTGTACGGGACCCGTACCCAGGATCCCCGGGTCGAGTTCGTGGCCCTGACCGTCAAGTACTGGGTGGACGCGGGCGCGACCAGGTCGATGACCCGGACCCGGGTGCTGGCGGCGATGAACGACCGGATCACCCCGGACAACGTCTGGGACCTGGTCTCCATGCTCGGCAAACTCGGGCTGGCCGAGACGTTCTTCGACCTGGCCGGCACCGACGTCGACCGCGACGGCGCGTTCCGGCGGTTCCTGCTCGGCCTCGACCCGGTGCTGCTGGACGCGATGCGCCACTACGCGGCCTGGAACGGCATCAACCCGAAACTCTTCCTGGACGGCTTCGCGGTCGGCGTCGCCGAGTCGTTCGCGACCGTGCTGGTCGACCTCGGCAAACTGGTGCAGCTGATCGGCCGGCTGCAGCAGGAACAGTTCGCCACCCTGATCGTGCTGACCGTCGACCCCCGGGCCGGCGTACACCGGCTCGCCGAGCAGGTCACCGTGGTCCGGGAGGCGTTCGGCGGGATCGTCGCCGCCCTCGACCCGGCGACGGTCCCGGACCGGGTCGCGGCGCTGTGGCGGGGTTGGGAGGACGAGTTCGGCCGGCACCTGGCCAACCTCGACCCGTTCGCCGCCGGACGGCAACTCGGCCGGATCGCCGGCGACCTGTTCCAGATCCTGACCGGGCTGGTCCAGCTCGCCCGGCTGCTCGGCGGGGTCGCGGTCCGGGCGGCCCTGCGCTACGCCCCGCTGCTGCTGGCCGGGGTACGCGGCACCGCCGCACAACTGCGCCTGGTGACCGGGCAGCTCGCCGCCCTGCTGGTGGCGATCGGGCGTACGGTGATAGCCGGCACGCCCCGGGTCGGGATGGCGGTGCTGCGTACCCTCTTCCCGCCCGAGGTCCTCGGCCCGCTGGTCCGGCAGGGTCAGGCGCTGATGGCCGACGCCGAACTGATCCTGACCATGATCACCCAGTCGGCGCACGCCGAGGCGTTCGCTGGTACTGCTGCCGGTACCCGGTTCGGCATGCTGGTCAGCGAGAACGGCAAACCGGTGTTGATGGCGAGCATGTCCGAGACTGTATCGTCAGCCGGCCGGCAGGCGACCCGGGCCGAACTGAACGAGGCCCTCGACGCGGTCCTGGCCCGGCTCGACGACGTGTTCCGCAAGGTCAAGCCACCGAAGGTGGCACGCGACGTCCGGCCGGCCGCGGTCCGGGCCGCGATCGCCGCGCAACTCGAACAACGGCTGAGCACCATCTTCAACCGGACGCTGCAGACCGTGGCGTACCAGGAGTTCCGGAAACTGCGCCAGGCTGGGCAGGCGCAGCCGTGGCGACTCGGGCAGAAGGTGCACGAGCGGATGGCCCGGGAGGTCGCCGCGCTGCTCGGCGAGTCGCCGGGGCTGCGGGCGTACGCCGAGAAGAGTCTCGGCACGGTCGTCGACGCCGTACGGGCGGCGAACCCGGAACTGGTCCCGGTGCTCAAGGGCGCGGACGGCGTTCACCGGCTTCTACGCGACCTCGCACGAGATGACGTACCGGGGGTTGTCCGCTCTGTTCAAGACTCCACTCTGAGAGGAACTCGATGGGAAAAGTCGTCGTCGCGAACGCCGACACCGACACGCTCGGCTTCAGCACCGCACACTCCGACCAGTACGTCTACTCCAACTACTTCGTGCCGGTGCTGCTCACCTTCGACGACGGCCAGACGCCGATCCTGCCGTTCTACGTCAAGCAGGCGCTGGTCGAGGCGACCCGCTACGGCACCATCGACGACGGCCGGCTGGCGCACCTGCTCAAGGAACTGAACGAAGGTCTGGTCGGCCAACGCGACCTGGACCAGGCCCACGAGTCGCTGCCCGGCGTCGACTCGGGGATGATCCGCGGCGAGCCGCCGGCGCGGCGGCAGAGCCTGCTCGGCGACCAGGCGGCCGAGTTCGTCGCCGGGCTGCTGCAGTCCGACATCGGCATCGCGTTACTCGACCGGACCCGGATCCGCCCGGTCGGTTTCGCGCTCGGCGAGCACGTGTACGCGCTGGCCCTGGCCCCCGCCGGGGAGGCGGTGCTGGAGCAGCGGACTTACACCAAACGGGAGCTGACCCTCGAGGAACAGAACGAGACCGAGCAGCAGACCGACGTCGAACTGACCAGCGCGTTGGCGACCGAACTACAGGAGGGCTTCGAGCGGCAGAAGTCGCTGACCGACACCTGGGGGCTGAACGCCAGCCACACCGGCCAGTACACCAGCCCGACCGGCCCGTGGGGCACCTTCAATGCCAGCCACACCATCGGTTTCACCACGAGTGTCACCGAGGCGAGTCAGGAGAGCAGCCGGCGGGCGGTCAAGGACAGCCAGACCGCCACCTCGAAGGTCGCGGCCCGCTACCGTACCCAGCACCGGACCGACTTCAAGCTGGTCACCGAGACCGGCATGGAGACGACGTCGAAGCGGACCGTCCGCAACCCGAACCGGGTCACCCCGATCACCCTGCACTACTTCAAGGTGCTGCAACGCCTCGAATTGGCCCACGAACGGTACGGCGCCCGGATCTGCTGGGCACCGACGATCAAGGACCCGGCGCTCGCCTTCGCCAGGAAGATCGCCGACGGGCGGCAGCGGATCCGGGACAACGCCCTGGCCGCGCTGCCGCCGGTGCCGACCAGGCCGGAACGGCCACCGGCCCCGGGGATGCCGCCCAGCGTCGAGACCCGGGTCTTCCACTCCCCCGTCGTCACCCTCGACAAGTGGGGCATCGTCGGCGACATGAGCGCCGACTACGACATCGACATCCCGTACGACAGCGACTGGGTGTGGGACGGCGACATCGCGTTCATCAAGCAGAACCTCAACCTGATCACCCGGCGCCCGCCGGAGAATATCGCCGCCGACACCGCCGGCATGCCGATCGCCACCTCCGCCGACGGCCAGCCGGTGCTGCGGGTCCGGGTGCACGTCGGGGCCGGCATGTGGATCGCCGGCCCCGGCGCCAACCTCCAGGTGGCGGCGAACTTCCGGCGTACGCTCAGCAACAACAACCAGGTCGCCGACGACACCGCCCACAACGCCCTGGTCGCGCAGTACGTGACCGAGCTGCAGGACTGGCAGGCGAAGCGGGACGAGGCGCTGGAGGCGGCGGCGGTCGCGGCCGACGAGTTCGAGGCGCGGCTGCGGGCCGGCTTCTCCCCGGTCAACGAGATGGTCTCGCAGATCGTCGCCCAGCACTTCCCGGCGAGTGTCCGGGACGAGGCGTGGGAGATCGACTTCTGGCACCGGGTCTTCGACTGGGAACGCGCCTCGTTCGTCTCGTACCCCGGGTGGTGGTCGGCCGGCGACGCCCGCGCCCCGGAACGCGACCCCGGCGACTTCCTCAACGCCAGCTGGGCCAAGCTCTATCTGCCGGTCCGCGCCGGTATGGAACTGACCGCGCTGCGCTGGATCTTCGGCAAGGTGGTGGCGACCCGGCTCCCGTTCACCGTCGAGGAGCGGCTCGCCGCGTTCGTGGAGGAACTGAACACCTTCCGGACCGGCACGCTCGGCACCCCGGACGAGATGCCGGAGCTGAAGGAGGAGTGCCAGCCGGCGCCGGAGAAGGTCTACTGCCTGGCGAAGTGGACCGAGCTGATGCCGACCGACGGCACCCACCTGGAGGTGGTGCAGGGCGTCACCACCTCCGCCGACGCGGTGACGGCGAAGGAGATCAGCGACGCGGAGGAGCTGCGCGCGGCGCTGCTCGATGGTGAGCGGGAGACGAACCGGCTCAAGACCAGGGCGTACGACCAGATGACCGGGACGGCCGACGTCGACGTACACGTCGGTGCGCCTGCGACGAACGGCGACCGCACGCCCTGACCGCGGACCGTGGGCGGCGCCGGTTGTTGCGGGCGCCGCCTCTTTGCTCCTCGTCGTGTCCCGGAGACCGGGTACGGCTATCCGTGGTAGGCCAGGTTCAGCGTCAGCGCGGCCACCGCGGTAGCGAGGAACACGACCCCTCCGACCAGCTGACGGGACCCCACCCGCAGGTGCGTGATCAGGGCGCCAATGAAGTACAACACCAGCCCGACGGCGGCGAGTACGCCCAGCAGCGGCACGACAAACCCGGCGAGAAGCCCCAACGCGCCCGCCGCCAACAACAGGCCGAGCACCGGCAGCCACGACCGGGGTACGCCCTTCATGTCCGCCTGGGCCTTCGGATAGTCGTGACCGATCAGGTAGGTGAACGAGGTGATGCCGTTGAGAAGCGCGGCGAGGATGGTGACCGTGACGTAAGCGGCGAACATGGCACTCCTCTGATCGTTTGCTCCGAGGACGGGCCAGCCCTGCGGGATGCGACGACCAGAGGCTGTGAGCTGAGGCACAGGCGGTGGTACCGCCCGGGCGACGGGATTGTCGACGACGTCCGATCCAGCGCGCCCTGTCGGGTCTTCTGCACGCGAGTGGTGTCGACGTCGAGGACGGTGCCGGCGGCGCTGGTCGGCGCGATGTCCGGCACCGGGATCCCGTGCTGGTCGACGAGGATGGAGTGCGCCTCGCCGGGGGCGAAAGCGTGACGCGGGCCACGTCAGCCCCATGTCACGAACGGAAGGGCAGCTTGCGTCTGGTGGTCGTCCGCACGGCGGGAACGACCGACACGAAAGAGACAGCAGAGCGATGAACGCGACAACAACGCAGCAGCATAAGGTTCTGGTCCTGGGCGCCGGCTACGCCGGGCTCTCCGCCGCGATCCAGCTCGCGGCCCGCACCAGGAAGCGCGGGAACGTGCAAGTGACGCTGGTCAACCCCTACGACACCTTCACCGAGCGGCTCCGACTGCACATGACTGCCACCGGCCAGGAGACGGCCGAGATGAACATTCCGGAACTGCTGGACGGCACCGGCGCCGGCTTCGTCCGCGGCTGGGTCACCGCCGTGGACGCCGAGGCGAAGACCGTCCGGATCGACGACGACCGGGTCCTGCGCTACGACACCCTGGTCTACGGCCTGGGCAGCATCGCGGACACCATCGCGGTCCCCGGCGTGGACGACCACGCCTACACCCTCAACAGCCCGGAAGACGCCGCCCTCCTCGCCGACCGGCTGACCCGGCTCGACGGCGGGACCGTCGTGGTCGGCGGCAGCGGCCTCACCGGCATCGAGGCCGCCGCGGAGATCGCCGAACAGCACCCGCAGCTCCAGGCGGTGCTGCTGGGCCGGCAGGAGCCGGGCGCGAGCATGCACCCGAAGGCCAAGGCCTACCTGGACGCGGCGCTCGCCCGGCTCGGCGTGCGGGTCCGCAGCGGCGTCGAGGTGACCAAGGTACTGCCGGACAGCGTCGTCCTCGCGGACGGCTCCAACATCCCGGCGGCCGCGGTGCTGTGGACCAGCGGCACCCGCGTCTCGCCGCTGGCCGCCGCCGCGGGCCTGACCGTCGACGAACGCGGCCGCGTGATCACCGACAGCGCGCTGCGCTCGGTCTCCCACCCGGACGTCTACGCCGTGGGCGACGCGGCGGCGATCCGTCAGAGCTACGGCGTGATGCACGGGACCTGCCAGGGCGGCATGCCCACCGGCGTGCACGCGGCCCTGACGATCCTACGGGTGCTGGCCGGCAAGGAACCCAAGCCCTTCCGCTTCGGCTACTACCACACACCCGTCAGCCTGGGCCGGAACGACGCCGTCGTACAGTTCACCCACCCCGACGACAGCCCACGCCGGATCGTGCTGACCGGCAAGCGGGCCGCGAAGTACAAGGAGACAGTCACCGCCGCACCGTGGTCGACCTTCGCCCGCATGAAGAAGATGCCCGCCTCGGGCGCGTTCTGGCCGCACGGCGGCCGCTACACCCGGATCCGGAGCTCCAAGTGACCCAACCGCAGCAGACCGACCCCGACCAACTCGCCTTCCAGCAATACCGCACCCTGCTCTTCTCCGTCGCCTACCGCATCCTCGGCACCGCCGCCGACGCCGAAGACCTGGTCCAGGACGCCTGGCTCAAGTGGTCGGCGGCCGACCGTTCCGAGGTCGCCGACCCCAAGGCCTACCTGACCCGGATCGTCTCCAACCTGGCGATGGAGCGGCTTCGTTCGACCCGCCACCAGCGCGAGACCTACGTCGGGCCATGGCTGCCCGAGCCGATCCTCACCGGCCCGGACACCGCCGACGGCGTCGCCACGGCAGACTCGGTCTCCATGGCCCTGCTGGTCGTACTGGAGACGCTGAGCCCCCTGGAACGCGCGGTCTTCGTACTGAAGGAGGTCTTCGCCTTCAACTACGCGGAGATCGCGGAGGCGGTGGAACGCTCGGAGACGGCGGTCCGGCAGGCCGCGCACCGCGCCCGCGAACACGTCCAGGCCCGCCGGCCCCGCTTCACCGCCGACCGCGCCCGCCAACGCGACGTCACCGAACGCTTCTTCGCGGCGGCGACGGGCGGCGACATCAACACCCTCATGGAGTTACTCTCCCCGGACGTGACGCTGTGGACCGACGGCGGCGGCAAGGTCCGCCAGGCCCTCAAGCCGGTCGTCGGCCTGGATACCGTGGCCCGTTGGTTCGCCGCGCTCGGCACCGTGACCTACCAGGGCATCGAGCCCGGGCAGATGCGGGCAGAGCTCACCTGGATCAACGGCGGCCCGGGCATGGTCTTCCGCGGCCCGGACCGCGTGGTCGCCACGCTGACCTTCGACTTCGATCCGGAGGGCCGCATCTCGACCATCCACAACGTGGCCAACCCCGACAAGCTCCACGCCGTCGCCGACGGAACTCAGCACGAACTCTCGTGAGCTGCCCGATCGTTGTCGACACCCTCCAAAATCCCCGTGAGCGTCCGGGCCGCTGCCCCAGCACAGCCAAGATGCGGAAGGCTGTGGCCGTCGTGAACCACCTCTGCTGATCGGCCTTCCTGCCTTGCCTGTTGCCGCCACGCGCCCGATAGTCCTGTCCTGACCACCGCCGAGCGGTACCGGTCGAAGAAGGCGGCCTGGGACCACAAGACCGAGCATCGGGCCAGGTACGGGCGCAGATCGTGCTCCACGCGGCTCGGGGCTGCCCCCGCTACGTCCTACCCCTCCGGCTCCCAGGCGCGGAGCAGGTCGAGCAGCCCGGCGTCTCCGTCAACCTGCAGGGACTCGGCCTGGATACGGTCGTACAGGTAAAGGACCAACTCACTGGCCGTGCCGTGGACGGAGGCGCCGGCCGCGTCCGAGTCCTCGCCGGTCGCGGCAGTGGGCGCGGGGATGCGGGTGACGCGTGCGCCGTCGCCGTCGACCGTGAGGCGCCAGGAGCGGCTCTCGGCGGCGTGGAAGTCGAAGGCCGTGGGCTTGTGCGGCCAGGCGCTCTGCGTTGCACAGACGGTGAACAGGAACTCCTCCACACCGTCGAGTGCCACCTCGACCGGCAGCGGCTGCGGGGCGCCCCCGGTGAGCTGGACATCGTACGTGTGCACCGCGGTCTCCTGGACCCGGTGCCGGGCGACACCACCGGAGGTTTGCGGTGACTGCGACGCAGGCCACCACGTCCAGCAACCGCTGCCCGGTCCTGCCTCGCGCAGGGCGTTCAGCAGGAGCTGCGTCGACGCGGCCAGCCAGGCCAGCAGGGCCTCCCGCTCCTGCGGCACCTCCAGAGCGGCCCGCGCGGCGGCGGCCTCGGCCGGGGGACCGTCGGCAGGCCCCGCGCCGACGATGGCGGCCCAGAACCGGTCTCCCCCACCCAGGTGCTTCACCAGATCGAACAGCGTCCACCCGGGGCAGGTCGCCACCTGTGCGTCGAGACTGGGCGCGGCGGCGACCGCAGTACGGAAGGCGGTCGACCGTTCATCAATCAGTCGCAGCAGGTCAGGGAACTCAAGATCTTCTTTCACGCCGGATGTCTATCACCGGCTCCGGTAATAGGACAGCGAGTTTCACAGTCGCCGCCGGTTGGCTGTCGCGGACGTCGTCCTCGCCTCCCACCGCTCGGATGACGAGCTGCGCGCTGCTGCGGGGCGTGTCAACCAAGGGGTCACCCCCGCGTGGGCCGGAGCAGGACCGGATCGAGACTGGTACGGGTTCAGTCGAGGAATCACCGCTAGGTGAACGAGGCGATGCCGTTGAAGACGGCGGCAAGAATGGTGACCGTGACGTACGCGGCGAGCATGGCGCTCCTTTGATCGTTTGCTCCAGGGATGAGCCAGCACTGTGAAACGAGACAGGCTGAGCTGTGACCTGAGCACATACCTCGGTTCGTGAATGGCACCGGATCGTCAGCGTCACCCACGGTCCGCTCACGCCAGTCGCCGACGAACCGTGCGTGGGATCCGTGCCACCATCACCAGATGAATCCGGCCCAGCGACGATCCGACCTGGTCTACCTCGTCGTGGTCTATGACAACTGGCGGGCGCGTAACCGGCCGGCGCAACAGTGGACGGAGGAGAGACTTCGGAACGGCATGACCCGGGTCGGCTCGGAGTGGACCGGCAGACTCGACATCGCCTGGTTCACGGCGGAACTCACCAAGGTCAGGGCGCTACCGGGCGAGTACCCGTCCGGGTCGTACGAACGATGGCGACGGCACGGACTGCCGGCCTGGGCAGCTCTCGCCGCCGGGATACGGCCGACGACCACCGATTGGCTTCGCCACCGTCGGGCATGGTGGCGGCTCTGGCGGTACTGCCGCTGTGGCCTCCGCTGGCCGTGTCCGGACTCGATCGAACACGTGCCCATGCCCTACCAACCGCCGCCCGTGCTGCCGCTGACCCGCCGGGAGTATCGGGCTGCGGTCCGCGCCAACTCGCACGTCGAGCTGACCGAGCAGGAACGGGCCGAGATCCGCGCCCTGACGCCGGACGCACCGCCTCCGGCAAGCTGGTCACGGCCGACCAATGATCGGGCCGGCTGGGACGCGGGCAGCCAGCCGTATCTGACAAACGGCCGCCCGAACACCTTCAGGCAGGGACGAAAGCACCGCGCCGGATGCGGTCAACGGGTATGACCGATGATCGGACCTCAGGAGCGCTGGCATCGGCACCTGCAGCGGAAACATGCGCGGGTTGCCGAACATCAACCGACCACGTCGTACGCCTGTCACGCCTGCGCGGCTCCCCGGCCATGCCGGGAGGCCCGCCTGGCGCTCCTGGCCTCCTTTCGCGGTAACCCGATCGGGTTGATGGTCTACCTCGGCGCGCACCCTGCCCGTGCGCTGCAAGAACTCCCCGGCACCCACCCTGCGCTGATCGCCGTCCAGATCCTGTACTGAATCCCCCGCCGCCACTGACCCGCCTCATCACCCCCAAGCCCGCCCCGGACCGCCTCCCCCGGGTCCGGGGCGGGCGACTCGTGCTGGGGAGTCTGACCCAGCCGCCCTCGTCCATACAGACAAGCCGTGGGACGAGCTGTTCGTGCGGATCAGCTTCCGCGTTACCACCGGCACCCACCCCTCCGTCCCTCCCACCTCCCCGGCCCTTCGCGTCGACGCACGCCGCGATTCCACAGTCAGCTGCGCCGGCTCAAGGAGTGGACAGGCTCACCGTCGGCAGCTTTCCGGCTCGCCTCGGCCCACGGTCGGGTGTTTCGCGTACGACTGGACGCGCGCTGACCGCCGACGGGCCCTCACCCTGCTCCGGAGGACCGGCGACCGGTACAACGAGGCGGACACGCAGCGCAACCTCGGCGACCTCCACGAGTCGACCGGGGACAACCTCGCCAGCGGCGGGGCCTGGCCAGGCAGCGCTGCACACCCAGGAAGAGCTCCGCCACCCCCGAGGCCGAGGAGGCCCGGGAGCGGCTGCGGCGGCTGGACGGCAGCCGCGCCGGGCCACGGGCCGGCGCGGCTGCCGTCTGGCTCTCTGCTCCGCTACACCCACCACAGGTTGGTGCAGAACGTGTAGCTGGGGTCGCCGTACTTCTCGACGCACGCGTCGAACGTCGCACCTGTTTGGTCCACGCCAAACATCGGCGACCAGCGGGTTTGACCTGCCTCGACGGGCAGCACCATCGCCGAACTGTTTCCGTCGGTGTGGTGCCGCCGCATGACGAGTTTGATGGTGTCGCCGGTGCCCGCCTGATAGGTCAGCCGCGCGTAGAAGGCGTGGCAACCGGTCGCACGGATCAGCACCAGGCGCTCACTGCCCCGAGTCACGTCCAGCACCTCGTCGCCACCGCTGGTGTCGCAGTCGGTGACGTCGGGCCACTGACCGTCGCAGGCCGCCGCCCAACACTGGCCCATTCGCCAGTACTGGGCCGCGCTCTCGTTGCAGCCCCACAGCTGAAGGTCGACGCCCTGGGCGAAGTTGCTGTTCGGTACGTCGACGCAAAGGTCCTGGGCGTCGTACGGCTTCAGCAGGTAGTACTCGTAACGCAACCGGGTGATGAGCCAGCGTTGGTTGGCGCTGCCGTCGCAGGCCTGCACCGACACCGAGGAGCCCCATCCGGTGCCGTTGCGGCCGAGGCACAGCCACCGGTCGTAGCCGGGGTGCAGGAACTGCCCGCCCTCGGCAGCCGCCTCCTGGAACCAGATCTGGTTGGACCCGCCGTGGTCGCCGTACAGCTGCGCGGCGGCGCCGTGCCCACCTGAGTAACTGGCGTCCACCACCAGGTTGTAGTCGCCACCGCTGTGGAAGGTCCACTTCGCCCAACTGCTCGGCATGCTCGGATCGAGCGGCGGCGCGGCCATGGCGCCGGTCGCCGGTACGACCACCGCCGCCACGGTCGCGACAAGGGCCGCGGCCGCCAGGGCCAGCGCTCGACGGAATCTCTGCACCGTCAGTTCCTCCTTAGCAGACGTAGAACGTCATGGGTGTGTTGGATGGTGATGCGGAGAGGACGGGAATGGTCAGGTACCGGTCCCCGATGGTCGTCGTGGTTCCGCTCGCGGAGTAGGTGCCGCTGGTCAGGTTGCAGGCGGTGTACATGGCCCCGAGCAGCCTGCCTTCGGCGCCGTTCTCCGTGGCGGGAATCATCTTCAGCCGGGTGCTGCTCTCGGAGTTGAACCCGTCGTAGAAGTCCCACGCGCCGCCGAGTTCGCTGCTGTAGAACGGGTATTCGTCGCATTCGTGGTCGGGTAGCGGATGGTCGCTGCGTGGCACCGGGCAGGGGCTGGTCTGCTTGTACGGGTTCCGGTCCATCCAGTCCCGGGGCAGGATGGCTTCCTTGATTCCGCTGCTGACGAAGTTGAGCTGCACCCAGGTCGGCATCCGGGCCAGCGCGTCATCGTCGTTCTCCGCCGCGCCCAGCGCGTCCCTTGTTGTGACCAGCAGCATCGGGTCGGCCATGCACGGATCGCCGACGACGCCGCCGCGCGCCGTGTAGTCCAGGCACCGCTCGGCGATGTCGAGGGCCTGCTCCGGCGTGACCTCCCAGCGGCCGTTGTCCGGGGTACGGGTGGCGACGTAGTCGAGGATCCGGCGCTGGACCGCCGCCGCGCTGCTCACCCCGCGCAACTGGATGCTGACCAGGTCGGCCAGTTCCCGGTGCCCGGCCAGGGTCGGGTGGTAGCTGGCCCGGCACGGGGTCTCCCGGCCGATGCCGCTGTCGCAGCTGATGATGCCGCCGTTGGTCCAGGGCACCGTCCAGTTGTCGCAGGCCCAGTGACTGATTCCCTCCCGCCACCGTTGGGTGGTGTTGAGGAACCGGATGTCGGCGCCCTCTGCCCGCACCTGGGTCACGGCGTGCGCGATGGTGGCGTTGAGCAGGTCGGCGAGGGTGTTGAGGAAGTACATCTCGTCGGCGAGCAGGCCGACGCACGACGACGAGCCGGGCCGGTCGCCGAAGAGCTGCGGGTAGCCGAGCACCAGGATCTGTGCGTTGGGTGCCTTGGCGTGCACGGCCCGGTAGACCGCCAGCAGGTGCTCGCCGAGCTGGTCGCGTAGCAGTTTCTTCTCGTACACCCGCAGGGCCTCCGGATCGACCACTCCGGTGTCCCGGGTCAGCTTGTGTGAGGCGGAGTAGCAGGGGTCGAGGGCCGCCACGCAACTGCGGATCACCTCGGCGAAGCGCACGTCGTTGCCGCCGATGGTGAGCGTGACCAGAGTGGTTTCCTGGTCGAGGTACCCCTGGTCCACCTGCGGAATTTCGCCGTTGTAGCTGTACGGGTAGCCGAAGTCGCCGGCCGGTCCCCAGTCGGTGTGCCCGGCCTGGTCGTCGGCGGTCGGCGGGTCGTTGTACGCGTCGGTGGTGACGTTGGTGGTCATCGCCCCGGAACAGGCGAGAAGGGCGAACGAGGCGGTCCCGTCGGCGGCCTCCTGCGCGATGGTCCTGGTCTGGCCTGGTGCCCGTATCAGGCTGGGGTAGGCGCCGCTCGCGGACCGGTGGCAGGCGTTGGTCTGCCCGGTGGACCGGACGAAGTCGGTGTTGGGCAGGTACGGCGGGAGCCCTTCGCCGGACGAGTACGAGTCGCCCAGTGCGACGTACACGGCGGACGGCTTGGGGGCGGGGATGAAGGCGACCGCGTCGAAGACGATGGTGTGGCTGCCGACGCCGTCGGCCGTGTGGGTGCTCAGGGTCACCGACGGGGTGCCGTTCACCGGGAACACCCCGAGGTCGACCCAGGTGTGTGCCTGCCAGGCCTGGTTGACCACCCGGTACCGGCGGCGGCCGTCGCCGAGGTCGATGTCGTAACGGGCCTGCCCGGTCCACGCGCCCGTGTCGGGAACGAACACCTTGATCCGCACCCAGCCGTTGAGCGTACGGTCGAGGCGCCAGGTGCCGGTGACCTTGAGTTTGGTCTCCGCGCCCGCCGGCACGTAGTTGGGTCCCCGGGTGAAACCGGAGTAGAAGTGCCCACCGAACCCGGCACCGAACTGGTGGAAGTCGACCTTTGATGGATAGTGACCGGTGCCGTCGGCGGCGAAGGTCAGCCCGAACGTGCCGGCGTTGGTCCAGAACCGGGGGCAGTTGGGCCGGATCGAGGGCACCCCGTCGGGCAGGTTGTCGACGATCAGCGCCGTGCTGGGCAGGCCGGTGGCGTCGCACCTCGGCGGGTACGACGTGCCGTCGTCCTGGTAGGCATAGCCCGGGTCGAACCGGAGCAGCTCGTAGCCACAGCTCTGCGGACAGTCGGGCTTCCACACCGCCGACTGGTGGTACCAGCATCGAAGGTCGTACTTGCCGGCGGCGTTCCGGTTCGCACACGGTCCGGCCGGCTCGTTCTTGACGTCCTCGTCGTCCGGCTGGATCTTGGCGCCCGGAACGCAGTTGTTGCTGCTGTCGCAGAACAGGTTCACCGGCGGCTTGACGTTGGAGCGGTTGATCGGTCCGTTGATGTCGCCGCCGTTCCAGATCGCCGGTCGGAACGCCGCGACCAGGACGTCGGGCGCCTCTGGCAGTTCGATGGGGTGGCCGGCGAAGCCGAGGACCTTCTCCTGGTACGGCCAGTACTGGGGCCGCGCGGCGTCCGCCATGGTCCGGTCGAGGAAGGGATCGCGGTTGGCGGGATAGTGCGGGTTGGCGGGGTTGTTCAGCCACCCGACGCCCCAGGGCGAGCCGTCACCGCGATCCGGGTGGAAGCCGGAGTTGTACGCCCAAAGCGCGAAAAACCAGTTCTCGATGTACCGGGGATCACCGTTGTTGATCACCATGCCGGCCGCCCGGGTCTGGTTCCACTTCGTCTGGAGTATCTGCAGCCCGGCAGCGATGTTCGCGGCGAAGTCGAGGGCGATCGCGCGCTGCGAGTCGTACGGCAGGGAGTCGGGTTCGCCGCGCCGCATCCGGTCGGTCACCTGCATCACGCCGTACCCGCAGTCCGCGTCCGCCCAGTTGATGTCCCAGTCGTCTGCGGAGGTGTCGTTGTAGATGTCGCGTCCGTAGAAGTTGCCGATCAACGGATTGGCGGTGACTCCCGGGAGCGCCCGTCCGGTGGCCTGCCAGAGGTTGGACTCCTGGGCGGCGATGCCGAGCATGACCTGGGCCGGCACGTACCCGCCACCGCTGAGGGCCAGCGGCGGGAAGAGGCCCTGGGGCGTGTAGGCCGGCATGCCGAGGTTCTTCCAGTTGGCCTCCCGCTGCACCGTCAGCACGTTGCGTACGGCCTGGTCGATCGCCCACTCGACCTGCCGTGGCTTGGGCTGCAGGGCCTGGTTGCGCGGGTCGTTGCGGGGCACCGAGCAGGTGCGCTCCGCCTCGACCGGATCGGTCGGGGAGCCGGTCGCGGCGGTCGCGGCGGACCCACCGGAAGGGGCGGACGAGGTCGGTGCCGCAGGGCCGCCCCTCGCCGGAGCCGGGCCACTCGTGGGATGCACCGTGAAGGAGAGTTCCTGGCCCGTCGCCCGTACCCGCATCCGGATGTCGACCGGCCGACGGAGCCGCCGCGACTCCGTCTCCGTCTGCGGGGTCGCCCGCCCCGACCAGAGCACCGAGGTCAGTGCGGTGTCGCCGCGGGTCGAGACGGACGACCCCTTCGGCACGGCCAGCCCGACCGGTCCGCCCGTACCGCCGTGCCAGCTTGTGGTCCCGGTGACGTACACCTGCCCGGTCGCGTCCCTGGTCAGGTCCAGGTCGGTCAGCCCGCCGCGGGCCACGGTACGGGGTTCGGCCGCGCGGCTGGTCGACGTTCCGGTCATGCCCACGTGGTCCACGAACGCCTGGTCGCCGCTTCGGTCGAGATAGCTGACGCCGTCCCGCGCGACCATGACCCGGAAGGGGACGGCACGGGTACGGGCCAGCGTGGCGCGGCGACCGTCGTCGGTGATCCGGACCAACCGGTGCCGGTCGGCGGCGACGATCGTCGAGCCCACCGGGACCGCCGAGGTCACCTGCCCGTCGAGCACGATCGGACGAGCCACCGTACGCCCACGGGCGGCGTCCACCCTGATGATCCGGGTGCGGGCGGCGTCGTCACCGGCTGCCTGGGTATAGACGGCGGTCTCGCCGGCGCCACAGCCCGGGCTGTAGTACGCGAGCGTCGACAGCACCGGTAGCCGGGTCACCGCCCCCGTCTGGAGATCCACCACGGCCGTGAACGCTCCTCGGGAGAAGAGCGCGCCGCTGTTCGTGAACGTCCGCGGGGCGTACGCGACGGCGAGCCGCCGGCCGGAGCCGGTCACGCACGCGTTGCCGATCCACTGGTCCGCGTCGAAGCCCGGCTCGACCAGCGTGGCAGCGGTCCGCCAGGCGTACCCGTCCCGGGCGTCCGCGACGAGGACGTGCAGCCCCGCAGCGTCTCCGGAGACGACCCAGGCACGGTCCGCCGAACTCCGCCACCCCTTGCCGAGCAGACGGTCACGCTGGCTGGCAACGACGCTGGCTCCGCTCTCCTCCACGGCAGCCAGAGCCAGCGACTCGGGCGGGGCGACCGGCGCCCCGGCAGCGGGTGCCGGCCCTACCAGGGTGACGACGAGCAGCGCGGCCAGAGCAGCCGCGACGGAACATCCCAACCGCATGGATACCCTCCGAGGGAGGCGCCGAAGTCGATCGATTTTCATGCGACCGACACGACGAATTCCAGGTATTCACCTGTTCGGATTTGTTCGGAACAGTTCGGCGGCGGCGGGGGACGTCGCTTCTACACGACGGCAGCTCCATGCCCGGTCGTCCGTGACGGAAGGAGCGCTCTTCGACCTGCTCACCGGCCGGCTGCCCTTCGAGGGCGCCACCACCCTGGCCACACTGCGCCACCAGGTGTCCGCTCCCCCGCCGCGTCCCGCCGAGACACGGCCGGAGATTCCCGCGACGCTCGACGACCTGGTGCACGCACTGTTGGCGCCGCGCCCGGACGATCGGCCGGCCAACGCCGCCGAGGTCTACGCCGTACTGGCTCCGCTCTGCACGGACCTGCCGCCGATCCCCGGGGTGCTCCGGGACCCCACCGGTGCGGTGCGGGCGTATTCGGCGATCGTCGAGCGGGTGCCGGCGCAGGCCCACCCCGGGGCGCCACCGGTCGCCGAGCAGACCGGGACCGACCCGGAGCGGGCCGTACGACACGCGGAACAGTTGCACGCCACCGGGGAGCACCGGGTCGCCGCCCGACCGAGGCGACGGCTGACCGAGGAGCGGGCCCGGCAGTACGGCGACGACGACTCCCTGGTGTTCGACTACCAACGACGGGCCGCGCGGGCACACGTGGCGCTTGGCGAGCACAGCCGGGCTCTGCGGCAGCTCACCACACTGCCGCAGAGCCGGTTGCGGACCGACGGACCGGACGGCCCGGCGGTGCTCGACCTGCGAGCCGAGATCGTCCGGCTCAGCACGCGAGAGTCGACGCCACCCCCGCCTCCACTTCCGAGACAGCCACCGGACGCGGATACGTAACTGAACATCCGGGGCAGCAGCGCGGCCTTCTGCTCCGGGAAGCGGCCACCTCCGTACCGAAAGATCTGGGCACAGTTCTGCCCGCGCGTCTCGGTGGTCAGCGCCCGTACGGCGAGCGGCGAATACATGGTGCGGTGCTTCAACCAGGCCGCCTCCTCGCCGTGCCGGTCGAAGCCACGGCCGGTCGCCGCGTGCCCGAAAACGTCGTGGACCGCGCGGAACATGTCGTTCTCCCCGTCGCTGAGGTACGGGTGCGGGTTTCCGCTGGCCGCGCTGGCCCAGACCTTCAGCCGGCGCCGCCGCACGTCATCGAGCATCGACTCGACGTCCTGGTACGGGTCCTCGTCGACAAACCGCACCGAAACACCCAGGCCACCGAACTCGGGTCGACCGACCAGCAGGTGGTACTGCTGGACGGTCTCCCGACAGAACGCGGCGTACGCGGGGAAGGCCCGCTCGTCGCGGACCGGCGCGGCCACGTAGGCGTCGGCGATGGCGGCGCCGATCACCGGGTCACGGCGCACTCGTGCGTACGCGTGTGGTGGCACGGTGGCGGCGGCCCCGGGCGCGTAGCGCCGCGCGCCGGCGCAGACGTACCCGACCGGTGTGAAGCTTGGCGATGGTGCGGTGGACGGCTCGGGTACGAGCAAGGTTGTTCATGGTCCTCCTTCGGTTGTCGGGGTGGATCTGGTCGGTCAGCGGGCGGGGTCCGGGTCCCCGGTCTGCTTCGGCAACTGCCCCTCGCCGGAGGCGGCGGCCTGCTGCTCGCGACGGAGCAGTTCACCGAGCATCCGGATCTCGGAGACCCGACGGTCCTGACAGAACTTGGCGATCTTTCCGATGGTGGTGCTGTGCCCACGACGTGGCATCAGGTCCTCCAGGAGGGGCTGTGAATCGGGATGACAGCATCGTAGCGCGCGTGAACCATGTACACAAGCTCGCTTGTCATGCTAGGGTTCACGCCGTGACAGACGAGCTGAGTCTCGCCCCGGGCGACACCACCCTGACCGCCAGCGGAATCGCCCGCCTGGCCAACGTCGGCAGGGCGGCGGTGAGCAACTGGCGACGCCGGTACGCCGACTTTCCGACACCGGTCGGCGGCAGCCCGGCCAGCCCGCTGTTCGACGCCCGGGCGGTGGAACAGTGGCTGCGCCGCCACGGCCGGCTGCACCAGGCCAGCACCGAAGAGTTGGCTTGGCGTCACATCGAGAGCCACCAGCCGGCGGCGCAGATCAGCGACCTGCTCGGTATCGCCGGCGCGCACCTGCTCGCCCGCGCCGACCAGCTCACTCGCAGCGACCAGCCGGAAGCCGCCGACGACGGACTGCCGACGCCGAAACAGCTGATCAGCCGACTGTGCGCGCTCGACCCGGAACTGGCCACGATGGTGAGCGCCCTGCTGCCGAAGCAGTGGACCGCGCAGCTCAGCGCCCTGCTCGGCACACTCGACCAACTCGCGACAGAGCAGGACGCGGAGACCGCCTTCGAATACCTGCACAGCAGGTACGTCTCCTCCGCCCAGTCGCTGTCCGGCCTCGCCGGCACCCCGGACCCGGTCGCCGAGGTGATGCTGACCCTCGCCGGCACCGGCGCCCGTACCTTCGACTTCGCCAGCGGCACCGGATCGATCCTCCGGATGGCCGCCGACCAGGCCGTGCAAGCCGGCCGGGTCACCCGGTGCCACGCCCAGGAGATCAACCCGCAGTACGCCCTGCTCACCCTGCTGCGGCTGTGGTTCGTACACCTACGGGCCCGGCGCGTCGGACTCGACGCGGAGCCACCCGTCGTCCACGTCGGAGACAGCCTGCTCGCCGACGCCCTGCCGGACCTGCGGGCCGACGTCGTCGTCGCGAACTTCCCGTTCGGCATCCACGACTGGGGTCACGACCGGCTGGCCTACGACCCCCGCTGGGTCTACGGGCTGCCGCCGCGCACCGAGCCGGAACTCGCCTGGGTGCAGCACGCCCTGGCTCACCTCGCCCCCGGCGCCACCGCTGTCGTACTCATGCCGCCGGCCGCCGCATCCCGCCCGGCCGGCCGCCGCATCCGCGCGGAACTGATCCGCCGCGGCACGTTGCGCGCGGTCATCGCCCTGCCCGCCGGCCTGATGCCACCGAGCGGGGTCGGACTCCAGGTCTGGGTCCTCGGCCAGCCGGATCCGCAGCAGCCGCACACCGGAGACCTGCTCGTGGTCGACACCACCGCCGCGCCGGCCGACCGACCGCTCGCCGGGGTCGTCGGTGACGCCTGGCGTGCCTACCGGTCGGACAACTACCAGGAACTGCCCGGCGTCCACCGCACCGTGCCCGCCATCGAGGTACTCGACGACCAGGTCGACCTGACCCCGCAACGCCACCTGCCGCAGGCCCACGACCTCACCGTCGACCCGGCCCAGGTCATCGCCAGGATCAAGGACTTCGACCAGCTGCTCGACCAGCTACGGCACGTCCTGCCCGCGGTGCAACAGGTCCAGGACGCGCCACTGCGGGACGCCCCGCAGGCCGACATCGCCGACCTCGTACGCTCCGGCAGCATCTCCGTCCAGCGTGCGCTGTCGCGCGGCAGCCGCGCCACCGGCGCCAGCGCCGACACCGCCGTACTGACCGGGTCCGACATCCTCTCCGGCGGTCCGGCCAGCGGCCGGACGACCCGCGCCGCCGACGACGAGCCAGGACCACGCGTACGCCCCGGCGACATCCTCGTCCCCGTCATCGGCAACAAGATCAGCGCTCGGGTCGCCACTCCGGAACAGGTCGGCGCCGAACTCGGCCCCGGCGCACAACTGATCCGCGTCGACCCGACCCGTTTCGACCCGTGGTTCGTCGCCGGGGTCATCTCCCGTACGGACAATGCGCGGATAGCCGGCCGATCCTCGATCATCGCCAGCGGCACCCTACGGATCGACGTCAAGCGACTCACCATCCCCGTGCTGCCGTTGACGCAACAGCAGGCGTACGGGCAGGCCTTCCGCCAGCTCGTCGAGTTCCGCACCATCCTGGACAGAGCGGCCTCGACCGGAGCCGTACTGGCCCGGGACATCAGCGACGGCCTGACGATGGGCTCCCTCGGCCTCTCCTCCTGATCCAGCTGCGGATCCATACACGAACCGGGCGGATCGCTGTCGTCGAGGTGGCGGCCGGTCGGTGCACTACGCTCGATTGAGCGTCAGCAACCCGTTACGCTGCACCCAGCTTGACGTTGTTCTGAGACAGCCACCCTGGGAGAGATCTTGCGAAGCAAAGTGATCAAATTCGGCGAGTTTGATCTTTAGCGCCGCAGGTCAGGAAGCCTGCTCCCCGCGCACGCGGGGGTGATCCCGTGATCGTTCGGCCGCGGCGCAGGTCGACGCCCTGCTCCCCGCGCACGCGGGGGTGATCCCGCCTCTATCGCCGGGTTTGTCGCCGACTCCTGAAAGCTGAACCCCAGGGGTTCCGGGAAATTTGATCCCTTTCAGTGGTTTTGAGGGGGTGTTGAAGGTGGAGGACTGGGCTGAGATCCGCCGGTTGCATCGAGCCGAGGGTGTGCCCTGCTTGACGTCACGTAGCCGCGCTGGCCGAGCTGTCGCCCCGCGCCCAGGTTGTGCGGCGTGCTACCGGGCTGGCGGCCACTGCAAGAAGCCGCTCTGAGCACCGTTCGATTCTGGAAAGTTGTCCCAGCCAGGCGGAAAGTCGGCTTGGCCCAGCCTTGCGTTGGTCGTGGTGTCATACTTTCCGGGCCTGATCGGGGTGAAGGCGTTTTCACACACCTGCGTCTCTCCCGCCTTAGCAAAGGTCATAAAACACCGCTTCATGGACTCATCCACTCGAAAGCCGTCACGATCGGCAGAGAGCCACACCCAGACGGTTACGGCCTCCACCGGCGCATAGGAGGTAACTCTGACGGTCATCCTCAAGTAATCACCTTTGACTTCTAGGCAGGGCATCAAACCGATCTTGTCGTCGGCGACCTTCACCGGATTGCCACCCCTGCAGCGCTTCTGGGTCGACGATTCGGCGGATTCCGCCGCCTGAGCCTCGATCCACCGATGAAGATCGGCCCGGCAGGACCCCGGAGATAGAAAGTGCCCTCTGAACTGGAAGGATAGGAGTGCTTCAGGCTTCTATCGCTCGGTTCGAGAGGGCACCTCGCAGGTGAGA
>NZ_JBDPLT010000030.1:0-87821 GCF_039871775.1 Plantactinospora sp. B5E13 | reverse complement strand
GGTCGGTCCGCTCACCCTCGATTCGCAGCAATTCGACGTCAGCGGCAAGTCCGACCAGCACCTCGTGGTGTTCACCGCCGAACCAGACAGCTCATCCCACGAGGCACTGAAGTTGCTCGCCCAGTGGGCGAACACGCCGGTGGCTTGAAATCCCCGTTCCGGAAGTGCCCTTCCTCCGATTCAGCATCGTGGTTGTAGCTGTCGCCGCTGATGACCAACGACGTCACGGACGAGGGTGAGCGGATTCTGGTGCCGGCCCGGGCTCCTGGAGAAATGGTGGCCTGTCCGGGCTGCGAGGGGTGACGGGTCGGGTGCACGGTTGTCACCGGCGGACCGTCGCGGACGTGTCGGTCGATGCTCGGCCGGTGGTGGTGCGGGTACGCGTACGCCGTCTGGTGTGCCCGACGCGGGGCTGCCGTCGCACGTTCCGGGAACAGCTTCCGGGCGTTCTGGAGCGTTACCAGCGCGTACGTCGCGGTTGGTCTCCCAGGTCGCTGCGGTGGTACGCCATCTGGCTGGCCGGGGCGGCGCACGGTTGTTGTCGGTCCCAACAGGTCCGCGTGCAGGTCGAGGGCCGTCACCGGCAGCCGACCGCCGCGCTGGTCGACTCCCAGTCGGTACGCGCCGCGGAGACCGTCGGCCGGGCCAGCCGCGGCTATGACGCGGGTAAGAAGACCAACGGCCGCAAGCGTCACATCGCCGTGGACACCTGCGGCCTGCTCCTCGCTGTCCTGGTCACCGGCGCCCACGTGCAGGACCGCGACGCCGCCCGACCCCTGCTCTGGGCGCTACACGCCTGCTTCCTCGGCGTCCGCTTGGTCTGGGCCGACAGCGCCTACGCCGGCAGAGTCGTCGACTGGGCCGCTGCCCACCTCGCCCTGGCCGTGCGGATCGTCGCGAAGCTCGCGGGGCAGACCACCTTCGTCGTCCTGCACCGGCGCTGGTGCGTCGAACGCACCTTCTCCTGGATCAACCGGTGCCGACGCACCGTCCGCGACTACGAACGGCTACCCGGGCGCCACGCCGCGATGGTCCAATTGGCCATGATCATTATCATGACCCGCCGCCTCGCCCGCCACCAAAACCCCTGATCCCCTTACTTACCAGGGTCTGAACGATCCGGGTTCTCTGCGAAGACCTGGGCCGCGACCTGGTAGCCGTCGAACGCGCGTGCTACGCCAGCGTAGGCCGCGACCTGAAGAAAGACTTCGGCGATCTCTTCCTTGGTGGCGCCGGCGTTGAGCGCGATGCGGAGCTGACCACGGAGGGGCTCCAGGACGCCGAGTGTCGTCGCGATGGTGACGGACACCAGTGCCCGCGTCCGTGTATCTAGGTGCTCGGTGCGCGGCCAGACGTCGCCGAAGGCGTGCATCGTCGCGATCCGTTTGAAGTCTGCGCCGTTAGCTGGCTCACCAGGGGTGGCGCCAAGAAAGCGCTCCAAGCGGAAGCCCAGCAGGCGCTCAGCCGTGTCGAGCGCGGCGGCGTACCCCGGGTCTGTCGCCGCAGATGCCGGATCGTTCATCGTCACGATGCTCACTCTTCCATGTGCAAGGACGAAGCAGGCGAGATCCGGCATTTCGAACGTGACTGAGGGTCGCACCTAGTCAAGCTGATCAAGGACGAGCGAGCCTGGCTCATCGGCCCCGACGTAGCTGGACTCGAACTCAGCCGTCAGCGGACCACCCATGTCGACAGCAGCACTTGCCCAGATGGTGGAACCAGCGCGGATCAGAATCCCGCTACCACGGGCGCCGCTGCCCTTTTGCCACGTCAACCCCGGCAATCGGCCCAGGTCGAGGTGGGGCTGTGGGTGCTCGGTGGGTGCTCGGACGTCGGGGACCTGACACGGACGCTTCGGGACGGGGCCGGACTTCTGGCCGCTCACGAGGCGGGTCAAACTATCGACCAACCTCCATGCGTGACGCTTCCGGGCCTTGGACCTGCACGGACGCGGTGGGATGCGGCCGGACTGAGGTGGTTGCCGTCGGACAGATCTTGCGACAGAGTCGAGCGTGGGAAAGTGGGCGCGTTCACTTCGGACTACGGAACCGGAGGGCCAAGCCCCGGAACCGGAGGGCCACCCGTCCGGCAGGCAGGGGCGGGCCTGATCGTGCCCCGGCCCGCCGCCGCAGCGCGCTCCGACGTCCGGTGGAACCAGCATGCCGTGCGCGGCCCGGGCTCAGCGGTGGGTGGGGCGGATCTGGAAGCGGGGCGGGGCGGTCCGGAGCAGGCCGGGGTCCCGGCGCAGGATCGCGGCGTGCAGCCGTTCGAGCTCGTGGTCCGGGTCGAGCCCGAGCGAGCTGCGCATCTCCTCGCGCCCGGCCCGGTACACGGCGAGGGCGCCCGCCACGTCGCCAAGCCGGTAGAGCGCGAGCATCAGTTGCCGGCGCGGGCGCTCCCGTAGCGGGAACTCCGCGATGTGCTGGCGCAGGTCGGCGATGAGTTCCGGACCTCCACCGTGTCCGGCGCCGAGCAGGTCGAGTCGTACCTCGAAGTGGTCCTCCGCCACGCCGGTCCGGCGCTCCGCGAGCACCATCGCGGCGGCCGCCAGGACCGGACCGGTGTGTAGGCCGGCCAGCGGCGGTCCACGCCACAGCCGCAACGCCGTCGTGTACGCGGACTCCGCCGCGACCAGATCGCAGTCGAGGTGTCGGTGGCGCGCTTCGGTGCACAGCCGGTCGAACTCGACCAGGTCGACCAGTTCGGCGCCGAGACGCAGCCGGTATCCGCCGGGCTCGGTCGCGAGCTGCCCGCTGTTGTGGAACACCGCCCGGCGCAGTTCGGTGATGTACGTGCGCAGGTTGGGGATCGCCGACCGGGGTGGCTGGCTGTGCCACAGCTCGTCAACCAGCCGGTGCCAGGGCGTGAGCTGGCCGGCGTGCAGCAGCAGCAGGGCCAGCAGCGTCCGGGGCTTGTGTGCGGTGAGCGGGACCGGCTGTTCCCCGTCGTGGAGCTCGAACGATCCCAGAAGCCGAAACTCCAGCACCACGTCAGTCCTCCCCCGAGCAGACGTCGATAGTCAAGTTACGGAAAGGTTCCGGAACTATCAATCGACCATGGTGCTCGGTTTCGGCGGTGGCGACGACGGTGGTGGTCGATCAGTCGAACTCCTCGACGTACTCTTCCGGCGGGCCCAGTTCGGGGCGGTCCCGCAGTTCCAGCAGACCGCCGGACCGGTCCAGTTCGAGGACCGTGACGGTGCTCCCACCGGTACGCAGCAGTGGCGCCGGGCAGTAGAGGGTGACCTGCGGCCCGATCTCCCAGTACCGGCCGAGCAGGAAGCCGTTGACCCAGACCAGGCCCCGACCCGACCCCGGCAGGGCGAGGAAGGTGTCGGCGGGCGACTCGACCGGCACCGTCGCGGTGGCGAACCCCGGGCCGTCCGGTGTCGACGGCCCACCGGCGCCCGACGCCGCGGTATCGCCACCGGCGCCCGACGACGCTACGTCGCTGCCGGCGGCGACGGCCAGGCCGAGTTCCTCGACCGACCAGTCCTGCAGGGCGATCGGGGTACTCGCCCAGCCGTGCACGATCCGCCGGTCGACCAGGACCGGACCGGGCAGCCCCTTGTGTCCGCCGACGCCCGGGCCGTAGTTCACCCGGCCGAGGTTCTCGACCAGGATCTCCAGGCGTACGACCGCGCCGGTGCCGCGTACCGGGAGCTCCGGTGTCGCGGGGGCGGCGACGCCGAGCGGTACGCCGTCGACGAAGACCAGGGCCCGGTCGCGTACGTCGGTCAGCACGATCCGGTGCTCGCCGACCGGGATGCGCGGGTGGGCCGGTTGCGGGTGGCGCTGACCGAGCAGTACAGCCCGACCCTGACCGAGATCGCGGTGTACCACACCGGATCGTAGGAACGTCGTTCCGCCCGCCCGACCCAACCGGACGCGGACGACGCCCAGGCGGCGGGTGGATGCCACGAGCATCCACCCGCCGTTCGTTGTCCGGGAACGTCGGCCGGCCGTCGTAGGCTGCGTGTCGCAGGCGACGGACGGGAGGCTGAGGTGGCCGAGACGACGCTGGCCGAGACGGCGCTGGCTGGGACGACGGGCGCCGGGGCGACGCTGGTCGAGGTGATGGCCGAGCTGCGCGCGCTCGAGGACCCGAAGGCCCGCGCCGTGAACGAGAGGCACGGTGACGACCACGGGGTGAACCTCGGCAAGCTGCGTGCGGTCGCGAAGCGGCTCAAGACGCAGCAGGACCTCGCCCGCCGGCTCTGGGCGACCGGTGACACCGCGGCACGACTGCTGGCGCTGCTGATCTGCCGCCCGAGGGCGTTCGACCGCGCCGAGCTGGATGCCATGTTGCGTGCGGCGCGTGCCCCCAAGGTGCACGACTGGCTGGTGAACTACGTGGTGAAGAAGAACCCGTACGCCGAGGAGCTGCGGGTGGCCTGGTTCGCCGACCCGGATCCGGTGGTCGCCAGCGCCGGCTGGGCGCTGACCACCGAACGGGTGGCGAAAAAGCCGGAGGGCCTCGACCTGCCCGGACTGCTCGACGTCATCGAGGCGGAGATGAAGGACGCCCCGGAGCGCCTGCAGTGGGCGATGAACCACTGCCTGGCCCAGATCGGGATCGAGCACGCCGAGCACCGCGCCCGCGCCCTCGACATCGGTGAGCGCCTGGCGGTGCTCAGGGACTATCCGACCTCGCCGGGCTGCACGTCGCCGTACGCGCCGACCTGGATCACCGAGATGGTGCGTCGACAGCACGGCGGCTGATACCGCAACGGCATCGAGCGTGTCGCGTGGCTGCCTGTCCTGTCCACATCGTCCGGGTGCCGGCAGTACGTTCCATCGTGATTGAATGACACTGCTGACGCGCGGCGGAGGGCACATCCGCGTCACGGAGAGCGGGGGGCTACATGGTGCGCCGAGGCTGGTGGTTCAAGGCCCTGGTGGGCCTGGTTGTCGGCGCTGCCGTGGGCGTGGCGGTCTACTACGCGAGTCTGCTCAAGGGGCAGAACCTGTTCATTCTCGCCGGAGCCACCGCGGGCGCCGTGGCAGCGGTGGTCGTGCACGCGTACAGCGTCAGCGGGATCCGGCTGACCGACGTCAAGGTGACCGTGCCTCAGCTCAGTGAGCTGAACTTCGTGCTCACCCGTGACACGCAGCAGGTCGCCTGGCGGCTGTTCAAGGAGATGACCAGCCGGGTGGCCGTACGACCGCTGGCTCCCGGTACCGGTCGGCTCCGGGAGGCGCTGTCCTCGCTGCACGCGCTTGTACTGCTGACGCGGCAGATTCTCGACGAGGTGAGGCCGAGCAAGATCGTCGGCGCGGCACCGTCGGTCGAGCACCTCGCGCTCGCCATGCTGAACAGGGAGCTCGCGCCGTTCCTCTCCCGCTGGCACCCCGAGCTGCACGCCTGGGAGCAGGAGTCGCCCGGTCGGCCCGACCAGGAGTGGCCGGGGAACGCCGAGTGCCGAACCGAGCTCGCGGCCATGCAGATGCGGCTCAGGGCCTACGTGCTGGGCTTCGGGAAGCTCGCCGGCATGAGTGACGACACGGTCCGGGCGCTGCTGGATGGAGAGCCCGGCTTCGACAACACAGCTGCGAAGGGCACCGGCTCGCTGCCGTACCAGCGCAACACCGCCTGACCGCATTGGACCCGGGGCACACATGTCGATCGGGTCACGGCTCGGCGGGCTGACGTCGTCCGTCGCCAGTCAGCACAATCTTCGGTTTTCCCACCACTGGGCACGGTGACGTGGAGGTGCGCTCATCAGGCGGGACGCGTTCATCTCGTACAGCCACCAGCGAGACAAGCAGTTGGCGAAGGCCCTCGAGCACGGGCTGAAAAACCTGGCCCGACCCTGGGCCCGCCGACCGGTCATCCGGGTGTTCCGGGACACCACAAGCCTGTCGGCCAACCACGACCTGTGGTCGTCGATTCTCGGTGAGCTCCAGGAAAGTCGATACTTCATCTACCTTGCCTCGCCGGAGGCGGCCGCCTCACGGTGGGTTCGCAGGGAAATCGACTTCTGGATCGCCAACCGACCCATGGAGCGCTTCCTGATCGCCGTCAGCGCCGGGACTCTCGTCTGGGCTCCCGAGGCCAACGACTTCGACTGGTCGCGTACGGATGCCCTGCCGCCCACGCTGCGCGGGAAGTTCCCGGCCGAACCGCTCTGGGTCGACCTGGCACCGGCTCGCCTCGGTGAGAAGTATTCGCTGCGGCAGGGCGAGTTCCGGGATGCGGTCGCCACGCTCGCCGCGCCGCTGCACGGTCGCACCAAGGATGACCTCGACAGCGACGACATCCGCCAACACCGCCAGTTCACGCTGGTGCGCCGCCTCGCCTTCGCCATTCTCGCGAGCCTCCTGGTCGTTGCCGTGGGCGCGTTCGTTGTCGCATGGCAGCAACGGAACGAGGCGTTGAACCGGGCACACGTCGCCGCCTCGCAGGCGATGGCGGCACGGTCGATCGAGGTAGCCGACCAGGACCCACGCACCGCCGCCCAACTGGCGCTGTACTCCCGCAGCGCCCAACAGACGAGCGAGTCCACGCGGGCCCTCGCCGCCGCGATGGAGGCCAACCGGTACGTCGCCCGGCACCTGCGGGGCGGCTCCAACACCGTCGCCGGCTACACGGGATCAGCGGGCGGTTACGACACCCAGGTGGCGATCAGCCGCGACGGTGGGACGCTGGCCTACTACTCGCACTACGACCCGGCCCAGACCGTCCACGTCCACGACATCCGGACCGGCACCGAGCGCCAGCTGGAGACCGGCGGATTTCCGATGGGTACCGGATTTCTCCAGCTCAGCGCCGACGGAGGGCTGCTGGCGCTCGAGGTCTGGCCCAACCAGATCGAACTCTGGGATGTCCGCCAGGCGACCCGGCTGCGCACCCTGGAGGCCGGGGATCCCTCGCAACTCGCCAACGCCGTCGACGGGATCTGGGCCGCCGCGTTCTCCCCGAGCGGACGGTGGTTGGCCGCCACGTACCACACCTCCGGCGTCGACGAGCGCCAACTGGCCGTCTGGGACGCGCGGACCGGCGCGGTGCTGAGTCAGGGCGCGAGCCGCGTCGAGGAACTCGCCTTCGACGAGGGCGAACGCCTGCTCGCCTGGGAGCCGGGTCGACTCCGGCGGTTCGCCACCGGGACCCGGGCGTGGACGGGCGTCGGCAAGCCCCGGGCGACCGGGGCGGAAGAGGAGGTGCAGGCACTCTTCCCCGACGGCCGTGCACTGATCAGTACAAACTCCGGCAGCACGACGGAGCTGTGGGACCTGCGCGCGGGGCGGCGGCAGGGAATCACCCGCGGTGGTGGCCTGCTGGCGACGCTACCCGCCGGCGACGCTTCGGCGGTGGTGGGAGCGCTCGGTGGTGAGATCGCGATCTACGACACGGCGCTCCGGTCGCAGGTCACCCTCGGTTCGTTTGCCTGGCCCGCCCGTAGTATCGCCGTCTCTGGCGACGGGCGTTGGATCGCCGCCGGGTCGACCGACGGTGCGGTGACGCTCTTCGACGCCGATCGGGCGCGCACCGGAGAGGCCCTGGCGAGCGATGTGCCGAAGGGAGGAGACCTCGTCTCGCACGGACGCCTGGCCCTGCGGGTGGTCGGATCGACCACCGAGGTGTGGGCCGGGACGGATGACGGCGGTGGCCCGCGTCGGCTGGGGATTCTGCCGGTGGAGTTCGAGCCGGGGGACGACGCTCTCACGGTCAGCCGCGACGGAAGCCGGGCGGTCTTCGTTGACGAGGGCGATCGGCAGTTCACCGCACAGATGTCGTTGTGGGACCTGCGTACCGGCGAGCAGATCGGAACGAGAGAAACCTATTACGGCCATGACGTGTCGTTCGAAACCGAGGACGGCGTCCATTTCCTGGCCGATGCAGTTCACGTCGTCGTGCTCGGGCGGGACGGCCCGCTGCTCATCGACACCCGGAGCTGGGCGCGCCGGCAGATCGGAGACGAGGGCAGCGGCATCGGCGCGGTGGCGGCCAGCGACGACGGCGGGACGTTGGTCCTCCTGAACATCACGACCAACACCATCGCGGTCTGGAGGTGGACCGGCGGCGAACTCGAGAAGGTCCGAGAGGTCCCGTACGAGTCACACGGCGCCGAGTTCGGCGCGGATCTGACGGTGAGCCCACACGGGGACAAGGTCGCCCTGATCGACGATGACGGCCGTCTGTTCATCGTCGACGTCGACAGCGGCGAAGTGGTCAACGGGCTGGCGGGGAACGGGGGCGATCACGCCGTCTTCAGCCGGGATGCCCGCCTGCTCGTGCAGCCCGGCCGGGTCGGGCCGGTCGTCGTACTCCGATTCTGGGACACCAGCAACGCGGAGGCCGCAGGGAGTTGGACGGTCCGGCAGAGCAGTGACGCGCGGATGACTCTGCCGGCCGGAGACCACCTCGTTGTCGTCGCCTCCGACGGATCGCTCACCGTGTCGGAGGTGGACATCGACGCATGGCGGCACTCGCTCTGCGGGCTCCTCGACAGTTCGAGACCAGCGGCGCCGTACGACCGCTACCTCAGCGGGCTGGACATCGACAATCCGTGTCGCAGCTGAGTCCACCGCTCCGGCGGCCGGCCAGATCCGAACTGATCCGCGCTCCCACCAGGACGGGGTCCGGGGTGCTGGACAGACCAGCACCGAGCGCCGGGTCGTCGGCGAGTACGGCCCGGCGCAACCCCCGCAGCTCCGCACCGGGACCGACGCCGAGTTGCGACACCAGCACCTCCCGCACCGACTGGTACGCCTGCAACGCCTCGGCCTGCCGGCCGGCCCGGTACAGCGCCACCATCAACCGGCACCACAGGGACTCCCGCAACGGCTGCCGGGCGGTCAGGTCCCGCAGCTGCGGCAGCAGGTCACCGTGCCGGCCGGCGTCGAGCAGCAGGTCGAGCCGGCGTTCGGTGGCCGCGTACCACTCCTCGGCCAGCCCCGGCGCGTACTCGGCGACGAGCCACTCGGAGCTGACGTCCTGCAGCGGCTCGCCACGCCAGCAGCCGAGCGCGCGGTCCAGAAGGTCCAGTTCGGCGCCGGCGTCGGTGCCGGCGGTCCGGGCCGCGCCGACCAGGGCCCGGAACCGGTACACGTCGACCGTCTGCGGTGGCGCGATCAACCGGTAACCGCCGGTCATCCCGGCGACCACGTCCGTGCCGAGGTCGTGGCGCAGCCGGGTGACGATGGTGGAGATCGCCCGACGGGCCAGCGCCGGGACCTCCTCACCCCAGAGGTAGCGGGCCAACGCCCCGGTGCTCACCGTCCGTCCGGGAGTGAGTGCGAGCGCGCTGAGCGCCACCTGTCGGCGGGGCGCGGCGATCGGCACCGGCCGGCCGTCCACGACCACCTGCGTCGGCCCGAGCAGATTGATTTCCAGGACACCGTGCACGATTCCCTCGGTTTCGTTCGGCTCCCGGACCCGGTCACCAGCAGGTGCCGCAGACCGGGCTCGGCATCGAGTCGCCGTGGCGGACCACCCGGACACAGCGGTCGACCAGCGGATCGTCGGTGGGCAGGTGTTCGACGGTGACCCCGGCCTCCGGGTCCCAGCCCACCCCGACACACCCGATCCGTACCGTGCGATCGGTGATCACGCAGATTCCGATCGCCCCCGGGGCGAGGGCGTTGGTCTCCTGGAACGGGGTCGGCGCGGTGGTGGCGTACGGGCGCAGCCGGATGTCGTACAGCACCCCCTGCGGCTCGTACTCGTGGTAGGTGGCGTACCCAAAGGTCGCGGTCTGCTTCGGATCCGCGCAGTCGAGGTGGCCGGCGAGGGTGAGGTAGTTGATTCCCTTCACCTCGTCCGTCTCGACATCCAGCAGGTCGATCGCACCCGACCCGCACGGGATCCGGTGCCACACCGGCTCACCGGCCAGCGCCGGTCCGGCGCCGCTGAGTGCGGTGAGTACGCTGACCGCCCCGGCGGCCAGCATCGCCAGCAGTCGTCTCATCGTTCGTCCCCCTCGGTTGGTTCACACTCGGATGTCCTCGACGGGGTCGTCGCCTTGGACGGGGTCGCCGCGTTCAGTGCGCCGAGGGCGAGTCCGAGCTGGAAGCGGTTCTCCACCCCGAGCCGGTCCATCAGCGCCCGCAGCGTGTACGTGACCGACCGCGTCGAGATGCCGAGCTGCTTCGCGGCACTGCTGTCGGTGTGCCCCTCGGCGAGCAGTCCGACCACCGCTCTCTCTCGTGGTGTGAGCACGACCTCGGGTACTCCGTTCCGGCGTGGGTCGGTCGCGTCCGTCCAGTGCCGGGCGAACAGCGAGAGGAGGGACTCGACCGCGGCGGGCTCGACGACCTCCCAGGTCCCGCGGTCCAGCCCGCCCGGGTCGACGGCGACCAGCGCGACGCGCCGGTCGAAGATCATCAGCTTGTGTGGCAGCCGCACCGCTTCCCGGTACTCCCCACCCAGCCGGGCGAACTCGGTCGCGTGCCGCGACGACCGGTCGCCGTCCGCCGGTGCCCGGCCGAGCGACCGCAGTCGGATCCGGCGCCGGAGCAGTGCGAGGTCCATCGGTGCGGCGATCGCCAACGCCTCGGTACTGAAGATCTCCTCCGGGTTCATCGCCAGGTGCTCGGCACGTTCGACCGCGACCAGTTCGGCTATGCGGCGTCGGGTGGCGGCCCGGTCCGGCAGGTGCCGGGCCGGAAACGCCTGACCGGACGGGGCCACGAACGGGGGACCGGACGAGGGCGCGAACGCGACGTGGGCCGGCATCGGCACCGACCCGGCACCGCCCGGCGCGGCGGCGCGCCGGAACGCGCGCCGCCGCAGGGTCGGCACCGCCGCGTCGACGGGCACCGCCCGCCAGCTCACCGCCCCCGCCCCGTAGGCGGTCGCCGGCCCGTTCACCCCCACCAGGTCGGCGTCGTCGAGCTCCTCCAGCGCGGCACGGACCCGCCGTACGGGGAGCCCGAGGCTCGCCGCCACGGCGCCGGCGTTCCGGGGGCCGAAGCTGACCAGGCAGCGGTACACCAGGTCGGCGTCGGCCGACAGCCCCCACCGGACCAGCAGCGGCACCGCGGTCCCGACGGCCAGCACCCCCGTGCTCCTGCCCGTCATGGGCAACCCCCCTCCCCCCGGAGTTCGGTACGCCGCGATACAAGCACAGGCCGGCGCCGATGTCTCGGGTCGACGAGATCACCTCGCTGATTTGTTGCGTGATCGCGCAACCCGCCCCGTCCGGGCCGGTCGGGCGTCGTGAACCGCTGCGCGGCGAACCGGGGCGCGGACCGGTGAAACCGGACTGGTGACGCGGTGAAGCCGCCCTGAAGACGGAGGCGTCCACCCTGGCGTCCGCTCGATCCGAGGGGAAGGGACGTGACGTGCGGGGGATCATGGGGGGACGGGCCGGACTCCGGTGGCGGGCCGGGGCGGCCGTCGTGGTGACGGTCCTGGCGGCGGTACCGCCGGCCGTGGCGGTGGTCGAACGGCAGGAACCGCGCGGCGCCGCCGACCGGGTACGGCTGTCCGAGGCGCCGGAGGCGACCACGGCGCTGGCGGCAGCCCGGAGACAGGGCAGCCGGGTGGAGGCGGTCGAGCTGCGGAGCGCGACCCGGACGGTGTACGCCGAGCCGGACGGGACGATGACCGCGGAGCTGGACAGCCGTCCGGTACGCGCCCAGCGGCCGGACGGCACGTGGACGTCGGTCGACCCGACGCTGGTACGCCGGCCGGACGGCACCGTCGGCCCGGCGGCGGCGACCGTGGAACTGTCCTTCTCCGGCGGCGGCGTCGACACCCCGTTGGTCCGGTACGGCAACCGGGGCGGCTGGCTCGAACTCTCCTGGCCCGGCCGGCTGCCCGCGCCGACACTCGACGGCGACACCGCCACCTACCCGGAGGTGCTGCCCGGCGTCGACCTGCGGCTGCGGGCCGACGTCGACGGCTACGCCCAGTACCTGGTGGTCAAGAACCGGGCCGCGGCGGCCAACCCGAAGGTCCGGCAGACCCGGCTCGGGCTGCGTACCTCCGGACTGACCGTCCGGGCCACCGGGTCGGGTGCGCTGGAGGCCCGGGACCGTACCGGCACCGTCCTGTTCGGCTCTCCGGCGTCCCGGATGTGGGACTCCGGCACGCCCCGACGGAACGCCGAGGTGGCCGTCACGGTCGGCAGGACAACGCTGACCCTGCGTCCGGACCCAACGCTGCTGGCCGACCCGGCCACCCGGTATCCGGTCACCGTGGACCCGCTGTGGCACACCGCCGACAAGCAGTCCTGGGCGTCGGTGCTCTCCGGCAACGCCGGCACGTCGTACTGGAACAGCAGCGGGGCGCCGCCGTGGGCGCAGGTCGGCCAGTGTTACGTCCCGTCCGGCGAGTGCAACGGGATCGGTGAGGCGTGGACGTACTGGCTCTTCGACACCAGCTTCCTTACCGGCCGGCTGATCATCTCGGCGGACCTGAACGCGACCGTGGTGGCCAGCCCGAACTGCACCAGCGGGACACACCAGCTCTACCGGGCGAACGCGGCGCTGACCCAGGCCAGGAGCAGCTGGAACACCCGGGCGGGCGGAACGCTGATCAGCGAGTTCTCCGCCCCGGGCGTGCACACCAACTGCGCCGGCTACAAGGAGGTCGGACTCTCCGTCGCCGGCCACGTCAACCTGGGCGGCAGTACCACCTTCTTCGTCAGGGCGAAGGATCCGGCCGACCAGTTGGCGTGGCGCCGGTACCAGAACAACGCCCAACTGCGGGTCAACTTCAACCGGGTGCCGGGTGTCCCGACCGACCTGCGGACCGACCCGCCGTTGCCGGAGCCGTGCCGCTGGTGCGCCGGGGTCCGGTACGTCGGCGACGCCGCCGTGCGGCTGACCGCGACGCTGGCCGACCCGGACGGCGACCAGGTGCAGTCGCTGTGGCGGGTGAACGTCGGCGGCACCTGGTACGAGTCCCGCAGCAGGTACGTCGACTCCGGCCTGGTGCACTCGTACACGGTCGACACCGACGGCCGGCACGGTCAGGCGGTGGAGTGGGCGGTGAAGGCCGAGGACACCGCCCGGCACGGCGGCGACTTCGCGTACGGCACCCGGTTTGTCGTCGACCGCCAGCCGCCCGCCGCGAAACCCGGGGTCCGGGGCACGTTGTACCAGGAGGACAACCGTTGGCACGGCGGGGTCGGCGTACCGGACCGGTTCGTCTTCGACTCCGGCGGAGTCGGCGACGTCGACCACTACCGGTGGGGGTGGACCCAGGACCCGACAAACGTGGTCCCCGCCGACGCGCTCGGTGGCGGCGCCACGGTGGAGCTGACCCCACCCGGCGACGGGCCACGTGACCTGTTCGTGCAGAGCGTGGACCGGGCCGGGCACCGCGGCCCGGTACGCCAGTACCACTTCTACGTCCGGGCCGGCAGCGGGCCGCTGGCCCAGTGGTCGCTCGACGGCGGTACGACCGACGACGCGTGGCTCGGCGACCGGGACGCGACCGCGGTCGGCGCCGTCACGTACGGCCCCGGCGCGGTCGGCCAGGCGGCCCGGCTCGACGGCACCGCGGCGTACCTGACCGCGCCGCCCGCGGTCCGGACCGACACCAGTTTTGCCGTCTCCGCCTGGGTCCGGCTCGACAGCGCCGGGTACGCCCGGGCCGTGCTGAGCCAGAGTGGCACCAACTTCGCCGGCTACGTGCTCTGGTACCGACCGGAGGACGGAGGCCGGTGGGCGTTCGGGATGCCCCGGTCGGACGCCGGCTACCAGGGCACCGACCTGGCCACCTCGGCCCAGCCGGCCCAGGTCGGGGTCTGGACCCAGCTGACCGGGGTGTACGACGCCCGCGCCCGGACCCTGCGGCTGTACGTCGACGGTGTGCTCGCCGGCAGCGCCGAGCGGACCGTCCCGGACTGGAACGCCACCGGCTGGACCCAGATCGGCCGGACGATGTGGAACGGCAGTGCCGGCGTCGACCACTGGCCGGGCCTGGTCGACGAGGTGCGGGTCTACGACCGGGCGCTCACCGCCGACGAGGTACGCGCCTCGGTCGGCACCGACAACGTGCAGGTCGGCCACTGGCGGTTCGACGAGCTGACCGGCGGCACCGGGCGGAACGCGGTGTCCGGCGGCGAGATGCTGACCCTGCACGGCGACGCCGCGTTCACCGGTGACGGCGACGGCGACGGGTTGGCCGACGGTGGCGCGGTCGGCGGCGCGGTACGCCTCGACGGCGACGACCACGCCGCGACCGCCGGCCCGGTGCTGCACACCGACCGGAGCTTCACCGTCGCCGGCTGGGTCCAGCTCGACGTGTCGCCGCCGGCCGGGCAGTCGGCCACCGCGCTGTCCCAGGACGGGGCCGCGACCAGCGGGTTCTTCCTCGGCTACCGGGACCGGCCGACCGGCGACGTGTGGGAGTTCGCCACCCCGGGCGCGGACGCCACGAACGCCCCGGGCGGCGCCGGGATCCAGTCGTCGACTCCGGCGCAGCCCGGGGTGCCGACGCACCTGGCCGCCGTACACGACGCCGACGGGCGGCAGATCCGGCTCTACGTCAACGGCGTGCTGGCCGGCAGCGCCGGGCGTACCGACGGGTTCGACGCCACCGGCCCGCTGGTGGTCGGGCGCGGCCTCGACGGCGGGCCGGCCGCGTACTGGACGGGCTGGGTGGACGAGGTACGGGCGTACAGCCGGGCGCTGTCCGAGGCGGAGATCCAGGCGGTGGTCAGCCGGGACGACGTCGCGCTCGGCGAGTGGCGGCTGGACGGTACCGCCGGGGGCGGCAGCGGCCACGGCGGCGACGGCACCTTGCACGGCACTCCGGCCTGGGGTGCGGGGCAGGGCGACGTACCGGACCCGACCGACCTGGCGGTGCTGCTCAGTGGTGACGACCATGTGACGGTGCCGCTGACGGTCGACGTCCGGCAGAGCTTCTCGGTCGCCGCCTGGGCCAGACTCGACGAGGCCGGCGGCACCGCGACCGTGGTGTCGCAGGACGGCAGCCGGGTCAGCGCCTTCCAGCTGATGTCCGGCTCGGACGGCCGGTGGGCGTTCCTGATGCCCGGCAGCGACGCGGACAACGGGGGTGTGCTGACCCGGGTGTCCGGTCCGACCGCCCAGGTCGGCGTCTGGACCCACCTGGTCGGCGGCTACGACGCCGGCGCCGGCAAGCTGTTCCTGTACGTCAACGGGGTACCGGCCGGCACCGCGCCGCACACCCAGAGCTGGCACCACCCGGCCGGCGGCCTGCAGGTCGGGGGCGGCTGGTGGAACGGCAACCGGCAGAACCGGCTGCGGGGCGCGATCGACGACGTGACCGTGTACGGCCGGGTGCTGTTCGCCGGGGAGATCCGCGAACTGGCCGGCCGGGACCTGACCCTGGCCCACAACTGGCGGCTGGACGAGGGCAGCGGCGGGCAGGCCGCGGACGCGGTCGGGCGGCGGGCCGCCACCGTGGCCGGCGGGGTCACCCGGACACCGGGGCGACTGGGCAACGCGGTCGCGCTGAACGGCACCGACGGCCGGCTCGGCACCGCCGGGGTCGACGTCCGGACCGACGCCGACTTCACCGTCGCCACCTGGGTGCAGCTGGACCGTACCTGCGTGCCGGCCGCCGACCAGTTCGAGTGCAAGCTGGTCGCGGTCAGCCTGGACGACCCGGCCGGCCCGGCCAGCAAGTTCCGGCTCGGCCACTGGCGGGACCGGGGACAGCACGCCGACGGCGTCTGGGTGTTCGAGATGCCGGAGCCGGACGGCACGATCACCAAGGCCGCCGTGCCGGTCCTGCCGTCCGACTTCGGTCGCTGGGTGCACCTGGCCGGCGTCTACGACCGGGCCACCGGCAAACTGTGGCTCTACGTCAACGGCACCCGCAAGGGCGACGGCACTCTCAACCAGCCCTGGCAGGCCACCGGCGGCCTGCAGATCGGCCGAGGCCGGGACGCGGCCGGCGACCCGGGCCAGTGGTTCCCGGGCCGGGTCGACGACGTACGGCTCTACACCGGTGCGTTGGACGACGGCCGGATCGGCGGCCTCTACCACTCGTACCCGGTGCAGTGCGGCACGATCGGTGCGCCGACGCCGTGCACCCTGCCGAGCGCCGGGGCCGGCCGGTGGCGCTTCGACGAGAACACCGGCAGCACCGCCGCCGACGCCTCCGGCCGGGGACTGGACGCCACCCTGGGCGGCGGCGCGGACTGGACGCCCGGGCGGATCGGCCACGCCGGACGGTTCAACGGGGTCGACGGGTACGCGCAGACCGCCGGCCCGGTGCTGGACACCGCACGCGGCTTCTCGGTCTCGGTCTGGGCGTACCCCGGCACCGAGACGTCCGCCGCCGACCAGGTGATCGTCGCCCAGAACGGCACCCAGTCCAGTGCGTTCTCCCTCTACCAGGACGCCGGCGGCCGGTGGGCGGCGGCGACCACCACCGGCGACACCGCCGCGCCGACCGTGCTCCCGGTCGTCTCCACCGAACGGGTCCGGGCCGGCCACTGGACCCATCTCGGCCTGGTCTACGACGCCACCCTGCGACAGCTCCGGCTGTACGTGAACGGCCGGCTCTCCGCCGCCCGGACCGGGGTCGTCACCTGGTCCGCCACCGGTCCGTTGACGATCGGCCGGGGCCGGTCCGGTGGCACCGACGGCCGGTACCTCACCGGGGCGGTCGACGACGTGCGGGCGTACCCGACCGCGCTGCGCGACGGCGAGCTGGCCGAGGTGTACGACGACACCAGCCCGGCCGCGTACGGGAACTGGACGTTCGACGACAACACCGTCACCGACTCGTCCTGGCGGGCGAACCCGACCAGCACCACCGGCGCGGTGAGCTACGTCGACGGGGTCCGGGGCCGGGCGCTGTCGCTGGACGGCGAGAGCGCCGCCACCACCGGGCAGCTGGGGGTGCCGACCCAGGCCAGTTTCACCGTCTCGGCCTGGGCGAGGCTGACCCACGAGCCGGCGGTGCAGACCGTGCTGGGCCAGGACGGCACCCGGACGGGCGGGTTCGCGTTGCGCTACGACCCGAGCCTGGACCGGTGGGTGTTCGGTGCCTGGACCCAGGACGCCGACGCCGCCGAGTTCCGGTACGCCCGGTCGGACGTGGCGGCGGTGGTCGGGGAGTGGACCCACCTGACCGGGGTCTACGACCACGCCGGCGGCCAACTGCGGCTGTACGTCAACGGGCAGCTCGCCGGCAGCGTCGACCGCGTCACGCTGTGGCCGGCGACCGGCGGACTCACCATCGGGCGCGGCTGGCGGCACGGCGCACCGGCCCACCACTTCACCGGCCAGATCGACGAGGTACGGACCGATCTCGGCGTGGTGCCGGACAGCGAGATCAACCAGCGGGCCGGTCGAGACTGAGCAGGAGGAGAAAGTCGTGACACACAGTCCCTTCCACCCGTACCTCCGTCGGCGGCTCGTCTGGCTGGCCACCGTCGTGGTGGCGGCCACGCTGCTGGTGGCCGTACCGGCCCCGGCGGCCGCGGCCGGCCCGTCGGTGGGGCTGCCGCAGATCCCGTCGGTGCCGGTGAGCGCCGAGACGATGGCGGGCCGGCCGGTCGACCCGGCGACCGGGGACGCGCTCGGCGGCGACCAGTCGGCCGGCGGGCAACTGGCCGGCGGAGGCGACCCCACCGCCAGCCCGCTCTCGCCGTCGGCGACCTGGTCCGTCTCGACCCAGTCCGGCGACTTCGAGTGGTCGTATCCGCTGCGGGTGCCGCCGGTCCCCGGTGACCTGGTGCCGGAACTCGCGCTGTCGTACCGGTCGTCGACGGTGGACGGCCGGACCAGCGCGTCCAACAACCAGCCGTCCTGGATCGGCGACGGCTGGGACCTCAACCCCGGGTTCGTGGAGCGGGCGTACGGCGCCTGCGCCTCGGACAGGGAGGGCGGCACCGTCCCGCCGACCACCGGTGACCTCTGCTGGCGCAGCGACAACGCCACCGCCGGCTATCCGGGCGGCGGCGGTCAGCTGGTCCGGGACGACACCAGCGGGCAGTGGCGGGAGCGCGCCGACAGCGGGGCCCGGGTCGAGCGGCTCGGCGGCGCCGGCAACGGGGACGACAACGGCGAGTACTGGAAGATCACCACGGTCGACGGGACCCAGTACTTCTTCGGCTCCCGGCCGGCGGCCCGGTCGACCTGGACGGTGCCGGTCTTCGGTGACGACACCGGCGAGCCGTGTCACGGCGCCAGCTTCACCGCGTCCCGCTGTGACCAGGCGTGGCGGTGGAACCTGGACAAGGTGGTGGACCCGAACGGCAACACGATGCTGCTCACCTACCAGACCGAAACCAACTCGTACGGGGTCAACCTGACCAACACCGCCGTCCCGTACGTCCGGGGCGGCTGGCTGGAGCGGATCGAGTACGGGCTGCACGACACGGCGGCGCAGACCCCGGCGGCCCGGGTGCTGTTCGGGGTCACCGACCGCTGCGTACCCGGCGCCACGTGTGCGCTGGACCGGCCGGAGAACTGGCCGGACACCCCGCTGGACCGGCGCTGCGTCACCGCGACCTGTGCCGACCAGTGGTCGCCGACGTTCTGGACGACCAAACGGCTGGCCACCGTCACCACCCAGGTACGCCGGGACGGCGGCTTCACCGACGTGGACCGTTGGACCCTGGAGCAGCAGTACCCGAGGCCGGGGGACGGGGAGGACTCGGCGGCGCTCTGGCTGCGGTCGATCACCCACACCGGGCTGGTCGGCGGCACGGAGGCACTGCCGCCGGTGACGTTCGAGGGCACCCCGCTGCCGAACCGGGTCTACCAGGAGGATCATCTGTCGCCGCTGTTGCGGTACCGGCTCACCGGCATCGTCGCCGAGTCCGGCGGGGTGATCTCGGTGCACTACGCCGAGCCGGACTGCGTACCGGGCCGGTCGATGCCGACGGACCCGCACAGCAACACCCAGCGCTGCTTCCCGGTGACCTGGAGCCGGCCCGGGCACGACGACCGCACCGACTGGTTCCACAAGTACGTGGTGTCGACGGTGACCCTCTCCGACCGGATCAGCAGCAGCACCGAGCAGGTGTACGCGTACGAGTACCTCGGCGGCGCGGCGTGGCACCACGACACCTCCGAGTTCACCCCGGCCGACAAACGGACCTGGAACGAGTTCCGGGGCTTCGCCCAGGTCCGGGTCCGGCAGGGTGTGCCGGACGACCCGGCGGGCCCGGTCAGCCGGGTCGAGCAGCGGTTCCACCGGGGCATGCACGGCGACCGACTGCCCGGCGGCGGCACCCGGTCGGTGACGGTGACCGACTCGGAGGGGGTGGGCTACCCGGACCACGACTGGCTGCAGGGCTTCGAGCGGGAGGCGGTCAGCCACCTCGGCGACAGTGCGACGGTGGTGGCGAAGACGCTGACCGAGCCGGTGTGGCGGGGGCCGACCGCCTCCCGGGGCGGCCTGCACGCCTACCAGGTGCTGGCCGGCACCGAACGGCAGATCACCACCCTGGAGCAGGGGCGGCGGGAGACCCGGGTGGTCACCGGGTACGACGACCGGGGGCTGCCCACCATCGTCGACGACCTGGGTGACGTCGGCACCGCCGACGACGACCTCTGTGTCCGGACCACGTACCTGCGGAACGCCTCGGCGTGGCTGCTGGACACCCCGTCGCGGGTGCAGACCGTCTCGGTCCGGTGCGCGGTCACCGCGCCCCTGCCCGAGCACGCGGTTTCCGACGAGCGGTACTCGTACGACGGCCGGGCCTGGGGTGAGGCCCCGACGACAGGCAACCGGACCCGGGTCGAGGTGCTGGACCGGTACGACGGCACCGAACCCCGGTACGCGCCGCGCTCCACCGCCCGGCACGACGTGCACGGGCGGCCGGTCGAGGTCGGTGACGGGCTGGGCCGGACGACCAGGACCGCGTACACGCCGGCGGTGGGCGGGCCGACGACCGGCACGACGGTGACCGACCCGTTGGGTTTCACCACGACCAGCGTGCTCGAACCGGCGCTCGGGCAGCCGGTGACGGTGACCGACGTCAACGGGAACAGCACCGACACGGCCTACGACCCGTTGGGTCGGGTCAGCGCGGTCTGGTCGCCGGACCGGCCACGGAAGTGGAACCATCCGCCGGTGCACCGGTTCTCGTACCTGGTTCGCCGGGACGCGCCGACCGTGGTGACCACCACCCGGATCGGGCCGAACGGCAACCCGGTCAGCCGCAACGAGTTGTACGACGGGCAGCTACGGCTGCGCCAGGTGCAGGTGCCGGCGGTCGGCGGCGGTCGGCTGATCACCGACACCCGGTACGACTCGCAGGGGCGGGCGTACAAGACGACCAGCCCGTACTTCAACGACCGGCCGGTGGACACCACCCTGTGGCGGGCTTCCGACGTGGAGGTGCCCGGGTTGACCGAGACGGTCTTCGACGGCGCCGGCCGACCGGTCGAGTCGGTGTTCAAGGCCGGCGCGGTGGTGCGGTGGCGCACCCTGACCCGGCACGGCGGGGACCGGACCCATGTCACCCCGCCGGCCGGCGGCACCCCGACCACCACCGTGCAGGACGGGCGCGGCCGGACCGTCGAACTGCACCAGTACCGGGGCGCCACGGCGGCCGGTCCGGCCGACGTGACCCGGTACGCCTACACCCCGTCCGGGCAGCTCGCCGCGGTCACCGACCCGGCCGGCAACCTCTGGAGCTACCGCTACGACCTGCGGGGCCGCCAGGTCCGGGCCGACCATCCGGACAAGGGCGAGACGCGGATGGGCTACGACGCCGCCGACCAGCTGACGACGGCCACCGACGCCCGTGGTCAGACGCTGGCCTACGACTACGACCGGCTGGGGCGGCTGCTCAGCCTCCGCTCCGGCGACCACGAGGGACGGCTGCTCGCGGAGTGGACGTACGACACCGTGCCGGACGGCTTCGACGGGGTGGTGAAGGGCCAGCCGGCGACCGCGACCAGTTACGACGCCGACGGCAACCCGTACACCCGGGCGGTGCTCGGCTACACCGCGCGCTACCAGCAGCGGCAGACCTCGGTCACGGTCCCGGCCGTCGAGGGTGTGCTGGCCGGCACCTACGTCTCGCACCTGCGGTACAACCCGGACGGCAGCCTGGCCGGGGAGGGCCACCCGGCGGTCGGCGGCCTGCCCGCCGAGGAGGTCTTCCACACCTACGACGACGCCGGCCGGCCGCTGACCACCCACGGCGGCCCGGAGGGCACGACCGTCCACTACGTGGCGGGCAGCGACTACACCCGGTACGGCGAGCTGCAGCGGTTGCAGCTCGGCACCGGGAGCCGACGGGTCTGGCTGTCCCGGTACTACGATCCGGCGACCCGCCGGCTGGACCGGGCCATCATCGACGCCGAACTGCCCCGACCGATGCAGTCCGACCTGCACTACCGGTACGACGAGATCGGCAACCTGACCGGGATCGCCGACACTCCGCTGGAGCAGCCGGCGGACCGGCAGTGTTTCCGGTACGACAGCCTGCGCCGGCTCACCGAGGCGTGGACACCGGCTGGCGACTGCGCCGCCGAACCGTCGACGGCCGGGTTGGCCGGCCCGGCGCCGTACTGGCACTCGTTCCGGTACGACCCGACCGGCAACCGGACCAGCCGGGTCGAGCACACCGCGACTGGGGACGTCAGCACCGGCTACCGGTATCCGGAGGCTGGCGCGGACCGCCCGCACACGGTCCTCGCCACGACCGGCCCGGAGGTCCGGACGTACGGGTACGACGCCGCCGGCAACACCGTCGCCCGGGGTGACCAGCGGCTGGACTGGGACGAGCAGGGCCGGCTGGCCGCGGTGACCGGAGACGGGTCCACCACCAGCTTTGTCCACGATGCGGCCGGGCAGCGGCTGGTCCGGCGTGAACCGGGTGCGGTCACCCTGTACCTGGGCAACCAGGAGGTCCGGTTGGACCGCTCGACTGGCGCGGTGACCGCCACCCGCTACTACCGGCACGGCGGCGAGACTGTGGCGGTGCGGACCGGAGCCGGGCTGACCTGGCTGGCCGCCGACCACCACGGGACCGCACAGGTGGCGGTCGACTCGGTCAGCCTGACGGTCACCCGGCGTCGGTTCGACCCGTTCGGCAACCCTCGCGGCGGCCCGCCGGCTGCCTGGCCGGACGACCGGGGCTTCGTCGGCGGGATCGTCGACGCCGGCACCGGCCTGACCCAGCTCGGCGCCCGCGCCTACGACCCGGGGCTCGGCCGGTTCGTCTCCGTCGACCCGGTGCTCGACCCGGGTGATCCGCAGCAGATGAACGGGTACGGGTACGCCAACAACAACCCGGTGTCGATGTCCGACCCGGCCGGTACGTACCACATCGTCGACCACGAGGGGCGGATCCGGGCCCCGGCCGCCCCGGGCTGGACGGAGAAGGCGAAGCAGCGGGTACGGGCCCAGGAACGCCGTTGGGCCTCGTACTACCGGTCGCAGCGGCTCCGGGAGCGGACGCAGCGGTCCTGCCCGCCCGACCGGGACTGCCGGTCGCCGCACGAGAAGGCCCGGGCCGCCGCCGAGGCGGCCCGGCGCCGGCAGGCCGCCCAGGCGTTCGCCACCCTGATGTCCCAGCTCGACGATCTCGATCCGACAAAACTGCTGGAGGATCCGAAACGGATCCGGAACCTCTACAACCTGGCGATGAAGGCGGCCGGGGGCCTGGAGTTGCCGATCGACCTGCAGTCGGTCTCGTTCTGTGGCCAGGTCGAGGGCGGGGCCGGGCTCGGGGTCGGTGAGGAGTTCTGCGTCAACGCCGACAGCAGGGGCGTGACCGCCAGCGTGTCGGTCGGTGCCGGCCTGGAGTTCGGCGCGGACATCGACGCCTCGATCGCGCTGAAGTTCAACAACCATCCCGCGGACCAGGTGCACGGCGAGGGGGTGACCCTGGACCTCGGGGTGGACGCCGGTGGTCTGCTGCACGGTGGGGCACGGGCCCAGTGGGCCGACCCCGGTTTCAGCAAGGAGGGGGCGACACCGGACTCGATCCTGGTCAAGTTCGGCGTCGGCGTCGGGTTCAGCGTCGGCAGCCTGCGGCGCTCGGCGTACGCGGAGAACACCGGCTATCTCGGCCACCTCTGCCGGGGGTACGGCTGCTGACCGTTTCCCCTGATCCGCCGGCGGCGGCCGTACCCTCCGACGGCCGCCGCCGGCCCGTCCGGTCACGGGTTAACTCGACCCGATCTCCACCACCTTCGCCCACTCCGGCGGCGAGTCCGGTACGTAGTCGGGGTCGTCCTCCGACCACGACTCCCGCTGCCTCGGGAACAGCCCGACCACGGTCCGGCACGCCGGCCGCTCCTGCGGCCAGCGCGTCTGCCCGTCGGTCAGCACCACCACCACGTCCGGTCGCGGTCGGGTCCGCAGCGCCCGGGCGAAGCCGGTACGCAGGTCCGTCCCGCCGCCGCCGACCAGTGGCACACCCTCGGCGCGGCACAGCCGGTGCACGGTGTGGGCGGCGGCGTCGCAGGGCAGCACACTGACCAGGTCGCGTCGACCGCCGACCGCGCGGGCGATCGCGGCGACCTCCAGCAGCGCGCTGCCCAGTTCGGCGTCGCTGACCGACCCGGAGGTGTCGACGACCACGCAGACCCGGGGCGGCCGGCGCCGCAGGCTCGGCAACACCACCCCGGGCAGGCTGCTGGAGCGTCGCGCCGGCCGGCCGTACGTGTAGTCCTCGCCCGCCCCCTGACCGGTGGCCGCCGAGCGGATCGCCGCCCCGAGCAGGTCCCGCCACGGCTGGGGCGGATGGAACGCCTCCTCGGCCCAGCGTTGCCACCCCTTCGGCACGTCGCCGGGTCGGGCGGAGATGCCCTGCGCGACCCGGAACCGCACCGCGTCCCGCTCCTGCGGGCTGAGCCCGTACGCGCCGTCCGGCCCGAGGTCCCACTCCCGGTCCAGTCCGTCGGCGCCGCTGCCGCAGTCCAGCCAGACCAACCCCTGGGTACGTGGCCCGAGCGTGAACTCGCGCAGGTACTCCTCCATCAGCAGGCCCTCGGCCAGGCCCAACAGCCCCGGTACGGCGGCGTCGCCGGGGCGGGGCAGGCCGTCCCCGTACACGTCGTCGTTGATCTCGAAGTCGGCGGCGATGTTCATCCGCAGCCGTTCCCCGGGGCCGTGCAGGTCGCGTTCGGCGGCGACCCGGTCACCACGGCCGTGGTGGTCGCGGAGCAGGTGCGAGACCTCGTGCACCCAGACCCCGGCCAGCTTCTCCACGCTGCTCCGGGCCACGAACGTCGGCGAGACGTAGCACCGCCAGTGCCGGTCCACCGCCATCGTCGGTACCCGTCGGGACTCCACCGGCCGCAGGGCGAACAGCGCGGCCGCCAGGTACGGCCGGACCCGGGCGGCATACAGTCGGGCGGCGAAGAGCTTCGGGAGATCCAACGCCGTCGGCGGTCCGACCGGTACTGTGTCAGCGGTCACCGGCCGCTTCCGACGACGGTCCTGACCCGGCCCGCGACCTGGTCCACCCGTGCCGTCAGCGACACCACGTCGGTGAGGCGTTCGATCGACGCCGGCACGTCCCAGTCGGCCCGGCGCAGGGTGGCGAGGGTGGTGGCGGGAACGACCACCAGATCCGGGGCCCCGGTCTCCAGGACCCGGGCCAGCAGGGTCCACGCCGCGTCCCAGCGGGACCGTTCCGGACGTTTCCGGACCGCCTCCACCACCCCGTCGAGTACGGCCTGCCGCAGGTCGCCGCGTTCCGGCAGTTCGACACCGGTCGGGTCGGCAAGGACCGTCTCCGGGTCCGGCAGGTCCAACCGGTCCAGGCTGGCCAGCAGCTCCAGTCCGGGACCGTCCCCGACGGTGCCCCGGACCAGCAGGGAGAGCACCTCCCGGGAGGTGCCGGCGGCGGTGGCGAAGGCGATCAGCCGCAGCGTCATCTCCCAGCTGCGCGGTGACGGCCAGGCGCCGCCCTTCTGCGTCTCGGTGCGGGGCAGCCGGTGGACGAAGGTGGGACGGGCGGTGAGGAAGGCACAGACCGCCCGCCGGGCGAAGGCGACGGCCTCGGCCAGCCGGTCCGGGTCGAGCCGGGGCAGCGTCGCCGCCGGCCAGGTGCCGCCGAGTCCGCGTACCACCACCTCGTGTTCGTACGTCCAGTGCAGGTGGACAAAACGGTTCGCCAGCGGGGCGCTCAGCTCCCAGCCGTCCGCCGCCGACGAGCGTGGGTTGGCGGCGGCGACGATCCGGACGCCGGGCGGCAGCCGCAGCGCGCCGACCCGTCGTTCGAGCACCAGGCGGAGCAGGGCGGCCTGCACGGCCGGCGGTGCGGTGGAGAGTTCGTCGAGGAAGAGCAGCCCCCGGCCGGCCCGGACCAGGCGTACGGCCCAGTCCGGCGGCGCCATCGGCACACCCTGTACGGCGGGGTCGTCGCCGACCACCGGCAGGCCGGCGAAGTCGGACGGTTCGTGCACGCTGGCGATCACCGTGGTCAGCGGCAGGTCGAGGGAGGCGGCGAGCTGGTTCAGGGCGGCGGTCTTGCCGATCCCCGGCTCGCCCCAGAGCAGGACCGGCAGGTCGGCGGCGACGGCCAGGGTCAGTGCCGTCAACTGGGTGTCCGGGCGTGGCTCGGTGGTGGTGTCGCCGAGCAGGGTGAGCAGCTCGGTGGCGATCCCGAGCTGGTCGGTCGGGTGGGGTGTGGCGGTCGCGGAAGCAAACAGAGTGGACATATGTGATCACCGTTGTGGGGTCGGGCCGGCCCGACCGGAGGCCGTGCCGGCTGCCGGGTGAGGAGACGCGCGGAGGTGGAGATGGCTACGGGTGCAGACGGAGCGGACGCTGGTCCGGGTCAGCCGGCCCGCGGGTGACCGAATGGCGTGCGTTGCGCGGGTGTCCCCGATGGTCGCGGGGACGGTGGGCGGGCCGGGTGTGGATGGAACGTGTGGTGTCGGCCAGACCGGCCCGGAACAGTCCGTACGAGACCTGCCGGAGTGCCGCCGTCGCCAGTTCGTCCCGCAGTACGCCGTCGGGCAGCGTCGCCTCGGGGCCGAGCAGGTTCTCGACGACGGTCAGCGCGCCGACCGTGTCGCCGTGGTCGAGCCGGGCCCGGATGTCGGCGAGCTGCTCCGGTTGCCGGTGCACCTCGTCGATCGCCCGCAGACAGGCCAGCGGGGTGCCGGTCAACGCGGCCAGCAGCTCCTCACGGCGGATCTCGGCCGGGTCGTGGTCGAGTGGTACGAGGACGCCGTCGACCAGGCCGATCCGGTGCTGGGCGCCGCGACACTCGACCAGGCGGGGGCCGGTCGGTGCCTCCACCGGCCCGGCCGTCGGGTGGTCCGGTGCCAGCGCCGCCGCGACCAGGGGATGCAGCCGGTCGGCTCCGATCAGCCCTTCCCGCAACAGGAGCACGTCGGGTGGCACCCAGGTCGCGGCGTCCGGCAGCAGCGGCAGCCCGGTGGTGTGGCGGGCGGCCGGGCCGGAGACGAGACGTACCCCGTCCGGCCCGCCGGTCAGCTCCAGCAGCAGCCGGCGCCGGCCGCCCAGTCGTACGGCGACAGCGCCGGCGTCGACCCGGTTCTCCGCCCGGAGCAGGAGGGCCGCCTCGTCCGCCCACCGGTCGACGGCGTAGCCGAGCTCACGCAGCCCGGCAAGCTCCGGGTCGAGTGTGCTCTCGCCGGCCGGAACGTCCAGGCCGGCCCGGGTCCGTAGTTCGGCGCTGCGCCGCGCGTCCCAGAGGTGACGGTGCAGGTCGAGCCGGAACCGGGGATTCGGGCGGCGGTGCGGGTGGGCGGCGGCGTGGTTTCCGGGAGCCGCCTCGTCCCACAGGGCGAGGCTGAACCGCTGGCCGCCGTCGGCCCAGCCCGGCGGGGTCCGGGCGACGAGGTGCACCGTGCCGCCGCCGTCCCGTTGGTACCGGGCCAGTGGCAGGGTCAGGCCGGGGCGGACAAGCCCGTCCGGTGTGACCCTCGGCAGGTGCCACCGCAGCAGGTCAGGGGCCAGATGTCGAAGGTCTGTCCGGAGTCGGGCGGCGAGTTCCCGCCCGTGGCTGCGAGCCACCGCGCGCAGGTCCAGGTCGACGTCGACCCGGGCGGCGGCACACGCGCCCGCCCAGTCGCCGACAGCACGGCGGGCGGTCGCTGATCTGATCATGGACTGCGGCACGGCGTACTCGCGTACGTGCCGCCAGAGGGAGAGACGGGGCTGTCCGTTCACAGTGGAGTGCATCAGCACTCACCTTCGGTGAACGAGACCCCCAATCCGTACGAAGAGGTGTTCATCGCCGGGGAGCATACCGTCCAACGGGCCGGCCAGCCAGAGCACGACCGACGGTGGACGGCCACCGCCGGCCCGGGCACCCGGGCCGGCGGCCTCCCACGGTCGGCTCAGAAGCCGGTCAGCCGCAGCTCAGAAGCTGGTCATCCCGGCGCCGTGCGGATAGAGCGGGTTGCCGTAATTCGTCGCCGGCGGCTGCCCGGCGTTGATGCTGGCCCGGATCTGTTCCCGTTGCGCCGTGGTGGCGCCCAGGTCGTACGGCAGGTCCCAGGCCTCGTTCGCGTCGGCCAGCACGTCCGCGCCACCCGGCCGGAGCACCTGGTCCAGACTGCGCGGCAGCTGCCAGGGCAGTTTGCCGCGCGGGCTGTAGTCGCCGAAGAGCAGGCTGGCCAGCGCCGGGCCCATCTCCTCGCCGCCCCGGTAGGTGACCACGATGGCGCTGGCCAGGTCGTGCCACTCCGTGATCACGTACGGCCGGGGGAGCACCAGCGCCACCACCACCGGGATGCCCCGGGCCCGGAAGTTCTGGATCACGGCGAGCTGGTCCGGCGGCAGGTACGGCTGCTCCTTCACCCAGCTGGTGGCGTGCGTGTAACTGGTCTCGCCGACCGCCACCACCGCCAGTTTCGGCGCTGGCCCGTCGTTGGTGTACACGTTGACCCCGGCCTGGGCGGCCCGGGCCTGGACCGCCTGCAGGATCGTCTTCGAGCCGTACTCGGCGTGGAAGAAGCTGGTCCAGACGCAGCAGGCGGCGGTGTCGTTCGCGCGCGGCCCGGCGACCACGATGTTGTCGCCCGGGTTCAGCCGGATCGGCAGTACGCCGCCGGTGTTCTTGAGCAGGGTCATCGCCTCCCGTGACGCCTGGTTTGCCAGCGCCGTGTAGGCCGGGGTGTGGAAGCGGTACGGACCGTTGACCGGGTCACCGTACGGGGCCTCGAAGATGCCGAGCTGGAACTTGATCCGCAGTACCCGCCGGACCGCGTCGTCGATCCGGGCGGCGGGCACGTTCGCGAGGAACGTACCGACGGAGAAGCCGGCCGCGCCCGGGTCGGCGCCGCCCATCACGTCGGAGCCGGCGTTCGCCGCGCCGACCCAGGAGCCGGACGGCAGCCAGTCGGTGGTGATCAGGCCCTGGAAGTCGAGGTTCTGCCGCAGGTAGGCGAGGATCGGCGCGCTGTCACCGGCACCCGGGCCGCCCGGGTCGAGGTACGAGCTGCCGGCGTATCCGGGCATGATGTTGACCGCGCCGGCCTCCATCGCGGCCCGGAACGGGATCATGTGGTACTTGATGGTGACCCCGTCGAAGACGATCAGCGCCTCGCCGCCGGCCCCCTCACCCGGCCAGTGCTTGACGGTGGCGAGCACCGACTGCGGGTTCAGTTCCGGACCGCCCTGCAGCCCGGCGACCAGGGCCCGGACCTGGGCGGCGGCGACCTGCGCGTCCTCGCCGTTGCCCTCCTGGATACGCGGGTAGAGGACCTTGGTGCCGACCTCGGCGAGCGGCCCGAGCACACCCCGGGTGCCGACCTCCAGCTGTTCCCGGCGCTGCAGGTCGCCGAGCCGGTAGTCCAGCGGGTAGTTCTTCGCGGCGGCCAGCGCGCTCTGCATCGGATAGCTGGTCTGGTAGCCGTGGATGGTGTCGCCGGCCGAGACCGGCGGGATGCCGAGCCGGGTACCGGCGGCGGTGAGCAGGATGTTGTGCATGTCCTGTGCCTGTGCCGGGCCGAAGTGCCAGCCCGAGCGCGGGAACGCCTGGGCGTTGTAGAACATCTGGTACGCCTTCTCCTCGGCCGTCATCCGGCCCAGCAGGTCGGTGACCCGGGTCTCGACCGGCAGCCGCCAGTTCTCGTACGGCTCGATCGTGCCGTTGCGGTTCAGGTCCCGGGCGCCGTCGACGATGTTGACGCCGTCGGCGACCGTCTCCAGCGTCGGCAGGTACACGCTGAACCGGCGGATGTTCGAGGTCAGCGGGGTTCCGCCGGCTGTGGTGACGTACCACTTGTACGTCCACCGGTCCGGCAGGTCCCAGCCCGGCGTGTACGACGTACCGGTGGTCTCGGCGACCCGGGTGTAGAGGTCGATCAGGTTGCCGGCGGCGGTGAAGTCGTAGTCGGTCCGGCTGACGTTGATCCACACCTGGTAGCGGTTGGCGCCGGCGACCGCGGCCCAGGAGAGGGTGGGCCGGCGGGTGGTGGTGACCATGGCGGCGTCGGCCGGGGCGGTCAGCGCGAACTGGTTGACCGTGTCGGGCGCCCGGGTCGGGCCGGAGAGCAGCGGCGGGGTCGTGGCGGCGGTGTCGACGGTGCCGTGGACCTGGAACTCCCAGAGTGAGTAGCCGTAGCCGGTTGCCCGGGCGGTGCCGTGGAACCGCAGGTAGCGGCCGGTGCCGGTGACGGTGAGCTGTTCGACGCCGCCCTGCCCGGTGGTGGTGGAGTAGATGGTGGTCCAGGTGGTCCCGTCGTTCGAGGTCTCCAACCGGTAGCCGGTCGCGTACGCGCCCTCCCAGTTGAGCACCACCCGGTCGACCGTGGCCACCCCGCCGAAGTCGACGCGCAGCCACTGCGGGTCACTGAACTCGCTCGACCAGCGGGTGGTGGTCCGGCCGTCGAGCGCGGCGGCGGGGGCGTTGCCGCCCTCCCAGGAGGAGGCGGAGACCTGCTTGAACTCGGAGATCGGCTGGCCGGTCGGCGGGTCCGGGTTGCCGCCGGTGGTGCCGTACACCCGGAACTCCCAGAGTGAGTAGCCCCAGCCGGTGGCCCGGGCGGTGCCGTTCATCCGGACGTAGCGGCCGGTGCCGCTGACGGTCAGTGTCTGGGTGCCGCCGGTCCCGGTGGCAGTGCTGTGGATGGTCTGCCAGGGGCCGTCGGGGCCGGCGGCGACCTGGATCTGGAAGGACCGGGCGTACGCGCCCTCCCAGACGAGTTCGACCTGGTCGACGGTGGCGGTGCTGCCGAGGTCGACTCGAATCCACTGCGGATCGCTGAACTGGCTGGACCAGCGGGTGCCGGGGTCGCCGTCGGTGGCGGCGGTGGCCGGGGTGCCGTCGTTCTCGACGGAGGAGGCGACGGTCGGCCGGCCCTGGGAGATCAGCGGTCCGGCGGCGGCCGCCTGCGGCGCGGGGCCGGCGAGGTGGCCGGCGAGCAGGGCGAGCAGCGCGATGACGGCGTACCCGAGGTGGCGGCGGTGACGGGCGGGGGACCGGGGTGGGGGTGTCGGGGTTGACGGCGGTACGGGTGTCGGCATGGACGGCTCCCGGGTGCGCGGTGGCGGGGGTGAGCGCGCCTGCGGTGGGGGACGGGGCAGAGAGCGCTCTCTTACAGAGTCATCGCACGCCGTCGATTGGTCAAGAGCCGTGTGAAGATGTGAGCCGAGCGCATCCCGCCCTCTGGGGCCGTACGGTGCCGGAAGTGCTGGCAGCCCGACGGACCCGGGTTCCGAGAGCGCTCTCTCGCTCGTGAACGGGCTCCCGAGGAGTGAAACTCAGCTGGACCGATCGCGCTTGAGAAGACGATCTGTACTGGCAGACCCAGGACCGCAAGACCCTCAAGCGCATCAACGCCCTGATCGCGGACATCAAGCGGGACCCTGACGGGCCGGGCATTGGTAAACCGGAGATCCTCCGGAACAACCTCGCCGGGCTTCGGTCACGTCGTATCGACGACGAGCATCGGCTCGTGTACGCCGTCGAACCGAATGAGACTACGATCATCTTGTGCCGCTACCACTGCGAATGAGGCTGGTCGCTGGCGTTCAGATCGGGTCGGGCAGGAGCAGCAGATGATCAGCGATGCAACGCTCGTCCGGATCAACGAGGGTGTGCAGCTGCACCACCAGCAGGGCCGGCGTGAGGCCGCTCGCGACCTGTTCGCGCAGGTCTGGGACGAGATCGGCGGGGAGCAGGGCGATCCGTTGCACATCTGCGTCCTCGCCCACTCGATGGCCGACGTGCAGGACGACGTACGCCAGGAACTGATCTGGGACCAGCGGGCGCTGGCGGCGGTCGACCGGCTCACCGACGAGCGGATCGCCGAGGCCGGGGTGCCGATGTCGGTGGCCGGCCTGTATCCGTCGTTGCACCTCAACCTGGGTGAGTGCTACCGCAGACTCGGCGACCTCGACCGTGCCCGGGAGCACCTCCGGCACGCGCAAGCGGGGATCGGCGCGCTCGGCGACGACGAGTACGGAACGTTGATCAGGGGCGGCCTGGAGCGGCTGGCCGGGCTGCTGGCCGCCGAGTAGGCGCGCCCTGCCGGTTATGCTTCCCGAATGCGGGTGCTCTTCGGATCGGCGCCGTTGCTCGGACACGTACTGCCGATGGTGCCGCTCGCCGAGGCGCTCCGCGACGCCGGGCACGAGGTGCTGATCGCCACCGGTGCCGAAGCGCTCGCCGTACGCCGGACCGGGCTGCCGGTCGAGGACGTCGCGCCCGGGTTCCGGTTCGAGCGGATCGCCCAGCGGACCATCCTGCGCCATCCGGGACTCGCGGTGGCCGAGCTGACCGGTCGGGCCGGCACCCGGGTGGTCGGACTGCTGTTCGGCGCGGTCAACGACCAGCTCACCGACGGGCTGGTCGCGCTGGCCGACCGCTGGCAGCCGGACCTCGTCGTCCACGAGCCGCTGGCCGTGGCCGGAGCGTTCGCTGCCGTACGCCGGGGTGTGCCGGCGGTGTTGCACGAGAACTCGCTCTACGACGGCCCCGCACTGGTCCGGGCGACGATGACCCGGCTGGACCGGGCCCGACGACGGGCCGGAATCGGTGACCTGCCGCCGAGCGCCCTGACCCTCACCATCGCGCCGCCGAGTGTGGTCGGCGCCCGGGACGGCGAACCGATGCGGGGTGTGCCGGCGCGGGGCTTCGGCGAGCTGCCGGACTGGTTGGCCGCACCGGGCGAGCGCCCCCGGATCCTGGTGAGCCGCAGCACGGTGGCGGGGCCGGGCGGCGGCAATCTGATGACCGCCGTGGTCCGGGCGGCGGCCACGATAGACGTCGAGGTCGTGCTGGTTCGCCCGGACCGCCGGGTGCTGCGCCGGGGCCGGCTGCCGGAGAACGTACGGACCGTCGACTGGATCCCGATCAACGCGGCGCTGCCGTACTGCGCCGGGGTGGTGCACCACGGCGGGGCTGGTTCGGTGCTCGGCGCGCTGGCCGCCGGCGTACCCCAGCTCGTGGTGCCCGGGCCGGGCGACCGTCGGCACAACGCCGACCTGGTCGCGGCCCGGGGTGCCGGGCTCGCCCCGCCCGAACGGGCGATCACGGCGGCGGCGCTGGACCGACTGGTCAGCGATCGGGCCCTGGCGACCGCCGCCCACGAGGTACGCCGGGAGATGGCCGCGATGCCGACCCCCGCCGACCTGGTACCCCGCCTCGAAACGTTGACCGGCTGATCGTCGGTTCGGGTGCCGGGCAGGTCCCGGCGGGCGAGCCCGAGCTGCTCGGGCGAGCTGCGAGCCAGGGCAGGGTTCAGGCGTCGGGCATGTCCGACGGGTCGACCGGGCGACGGGATCGGGCGGCTGCCTGACTCAGGCCCGGGTGGACGCCGGCCAGGTTGCCGCTGTGCTCGGCGAGCCGCTGCAGGACGGCGACGAGCTGTTCGCGTTCGGCGGCGTCGAGCGGGGCGAGGATTTCGTCCTCGTGCTGGTCGGCGACCCTGCTGGCCCGAGGTAGCAGCTCACGGGCCGCGTCGGTGAGGTGGACGGCGTGAGCGCGGCGGTCGTGCGGATGCCGCCGGCGTTCGACCAGACCGCGCTCCTCGAGATCGTCGAGCAGGCCGACCATGACCTTGCGGTGGATGCCCAGTACGTCCGCGAGCTGTTGCTGGGTGCTTCCCTCGCCGTGCCCGAGATGCATGAGCAGCCCGAAGTGGTTCGGTGCGATGCCCAGCGGCGCCAGCCGCGCGGCGAACGTCTGCGCGATGTGGAACCCGAGCTGGGAGAGCAGAAAGTTGGCCCGGCCGACCAACGGCCGGTGCGCGCCTGATGTGGAGTCGTCGGACACCCGAACATTGTACGGCCAAGTAATTGTCCTGTACGGTAACAATCACTGAGGTTCCGTATCTGGGGAGATGATGATGAGACTGACTGTCTTCGGCGCGACCGGTGGCGTCGGACGCCAGATCGTGCGCCAGGCGCTCGACCAGGGGCACGCGGTGACCGCGGTCGTCCGCGACCCGGCCCGTCTCGACGTGCGGCATCCCGAGCTGACGGTGGCCGTGGTGCCGGCCCTCGACAACGCCGACACGTTGGCTCCGACGCTGGGCGGTAGCGACGCCGTCCTGTCCGGAGTCGGCCCGCGCAAACGCAACGACGGGCCCGTCGCCTCCACCGCCACCCGGACGATCCTGAGCGCCATGCACACCGCAGGCGTCCGCCGCCTCGTCGCGGTCAGCGCCACGCCGGTCGGCCCGGTCCCCGACGGGGAGAGCTTCCTCAACCGCCGCGTTCTCCTGCCCGCCATCAGTGCCCTGCTCAGGGACGTCTACGCGGACCTGCGTGTCATGGAGCAGTTGATGGCGGACAGCCCGGCGGACTGGACGGTCGTCCGGCCGCCGAGGCTGGTGGACAAACCGCTGACCGCGCGGTACCGCACCGCGATCGACGGCAACGTCGCGCGGGGTTACACGATCTCGCGGGCCGACGTGGCCCACGCCATGCTCGCCGCCACGGGCGACCCCGCGACGATCCACCGGGCGATCGGCATCGCGTACTGACCGATCGCACCGGCGGTTGATGCCCCGCCCCGACCGGGGAGAGCCGACCTGTCCGCCGCACCCGTCGGCAGGTCGCCAAAACCATGATCACGTTGTCATGCGGCGGGTGCCGGCTCGGTGGGCTGCGGTGTGAAGAAGCGGACGATGTCGTCTGCCGCGGTGGGGGAGAGCATCATCGCCTGGACCCGGGCGGACATCTCGGCGATCGGGTGGATCCGGGCGAACATCGCCTCCTCGTACGCCCGGATCGCCGAGTCGGGGTCGGCGGGGTTGGTGGCCAGTGCGGTGGCGAGTTCGGCGCCGTCGAGCATGGCCTGGTTGGCGCCCTCGCCGACCGGCGGCATCAGGTGGGCGGCGTCACCGATGAGGGTGATGCCCGGCTGGTGCGTCCAGCGCGTACCGGTGGGCATCGCCTCGATCCTGCGCGGGGTCGGCGGGCTGTCCGCGGCTTCGATGAGTGCGGTGAGTCGGGGGTCCCAGCCGTCGAAGATTTCCCGCAGGGTGCGGGTGCTGCGGTAGGTGTCCAGGTGGCGGTCGTCGGCGGGTAGCGAGATCCCGACCCGGATGCCGCCGTCGCCGAGGCGTTGTGCCGCCAGGATCCGGCTCACGCCGACGCACCAGAGGTTTCCGGGGCCAACCAGCTCGGCGAGATCCGGATGGTGTCGGTCGGCGTCGCCGATGGTCAGCTCCACCAGGGTGGCGACGGGGGAGAGCGGCGCGTCGGTCAACAGCGACCGGACGACCGAGCGTGCGCCGTCCGCGCCGACGAGGAGGTCGCAGTCGGCGCGGTGGCCGCCCTCGAACGTCAGCCCGAAGCCTCCGTCGCTTCGTGGTGTCGCCGCGACGAGCCGGTGCTGCCAGGCCACCGTGTCGGCGGGGAGTGAATCGAGCAGCAGATCACGCAGTGCGGCGCGGTCGATCTCGGGGCGTCCGGAGAACGAGCCGGGTTCTGGTCTGTGGTGCACGAGGGTGCGTCCGGCCGGGTCGAGGATGCGGTGCTCCTCGCCCTCCGGCCGTGCCTCGGACCGGAACCGGTTGGCGAGGCCTGCCGCCGCCAAGGCCCGTTGCCCGGACTCCGGGTGCAGGTCGAGCGATCCGCCCTGTGGTCGCGTGGACCGGCTCGCCTCGTGCTCGTACACCACCGGGTTGATGCCGTGGAGGTGCAGGATTCGGGCCAGCGTCAGGCCGCCGAGGCCACCGCCGACGATCGCGATTCGTGTCATCATCTCCCTTACCGTACGCTGTACCTCATGGATACACCGTACGGTAGCGCACCGCTGCCCGTCTGGGAACGGCCCGAGCCCCGGCCCCGGGCGGCGCCGGTGCCGCTGAGCCGAGCGAAGATCGCTGCCACGGCGATCCGGATCGCCGACGCCGACGGCCTCGACGGGCTGTCGGTACGCAAGATCGCCAAAGAGCTGGGTGTCGGTCCGATGCGGCTCTACGACTACGTGCGCAACAGATCCGAACTGCTCGACCTGATGGTCGACGCCGTGTACGCCCAGATCGCCGAGGCCGGTCAGCACGCCGAGTGGCGGGCCACCGTGCTCGCCATCGCCCAGGCGACCCGCGAAGCCGCTCTTGAGCACGAGTGGTTCGCCGACCTGCTCGGGGCAAGGCCACACCTGGGACCACACGCGCTCGCCGTGGGTGAATCGACGGCGGCGGCGCTCAGCCAGGCCCCGGGCGTACGTAGCATCGACGACCTCCAGCGGGCGGTGGGCGCCCTCAACGCGTTCGTCGTCGGCGCGCTCCGCAGGGAGATCACCGAGCGACGTACCGCCCGGTCCACCGGCACCGACCTGTCCGCCTGGCAGGCCGCCCTCGGGCCCTACCTGTCACGCATGCTCGAAACAGGCCGCTACCCGACCGTCGCCCGGCTCGTCGTCGATGGCGCCCACCTCGACGCCGAGGAAACCTTCCACCACAACCTGAGCACCATCCTGGACGGTTTCACCGGCCCGCCCCGGAGGTGACCTACCGCTTGTTGACCTCAACCAGGCTTCAGATGCTTCGCTGTCGGCCATGAACCTCGACGGCCTGCGCGTCGCTGTCACCGGCGCCGCACGTGACACTGGGCGCCTACTGGCCGAAGCCTTCGCCGAGCGCGGTGCACAGATCTTCCTCTCGGCCCGCGACCTGGCTGCGGCCGAGCAGGTCGCGGACGCGATCAGCCGGCGGGGGCCAGGACGGGCTGATGCCTTCCACTGCGACCTCGCCGTACCGGAGTCGGCACGCGCGTTCAGCACAGCCGTGGCCGAGCGGACGAACCACCTGGATGTGCTGATCAACAATGGTGCCCCGTACCTCGACGGTGACGATCTGGGGGACGTCCCGGACGACAGGATCGAATCGGTCATGGCCGCGGGCGGGACCGGCACCGTGTTGCTGACCAAACATCTGCTGCCGCTGCTCCGGGCATCGGCGCGGCCCGACATCGTCAACATGATCTCCGCGTGTGGCGAGGTGGGGCACCGTCGTTCGGGCGCGCATCCCGCCTTCTACGCCGCCAAGCACGCCCACGCCGGACTCGCCGAGATCCTGTCGCACCGACTCAGGCCGGAAGGGATTCGGGTGATCTCACTCTTCCCGCCGGATTTTGTCCAGGAGGGGCCCCGACAGGCGGACCGCGACCTCACCGCGCGGTCGGTTGTCGACTGCGTGCTGTTCGCGGTCAGCCAACCACGGGACTGTTTCATCCGCGAGTTCCACTTCGAGCAGGTTCGGCAGGCGCCCACACGAACTCCCCCCGAGTAGTCCTAACCGCTCGACGGCGGACGGCGCGCCAGCTCGATGGCGAAGGTGTCGGTCGCGTCATGTCGGCAATCGCCCGCATAGCGGCCGCGTGCCCCTCCGCGGTCGCGAAGCAGACGCGCCAGAAGGTGCTGGGCGTACTTGTCACCGCCCTGGGCACGCTCACGTAGCTCACCGTCGCGGCCGTCCTCGTTCAGGAATCGGTCCAACCGGCGCCGCGCGTGCACGTCGGTCTCGGCTCGATCAACCAACTCGCGCAGCAGCCCGGCCTTGACCAGCAGATCCATGTGCCACAGGTGTGCGTTGTGCCGGTAATAGTCGTCGCTGTAACACTCGGCGAACCCGCCCACAACGGCGATCGCGGAAGCCCAGTCGCCGCGCGCTTCGGCCGCTTCCGCCGATGCCTGGTCGAACCACGCTGTCACCACACCAGTATGGCCTCCGGTCGCGGTCCACTCTCTGCCGCAGACCGGGCGACGTGACGATTTGGTACGACTCCGCGGGGATCCGGAACTCGTGGGAGGTGCGGGTCCGACGCACATCCCGAATCCGCCAGGTGACACGTCGTCGATCCGCCACAGGGGCGAGGCGGTGATCGGCCCTCGATCGTCGTCGTGTTCACTCTGACGGTGGATCGTCAACGGCTCAGCAGCATCGCGCACACGCACCACCCGATCGCGGCCCCGATCTTCGGTGTCAACGTCAATCGGCTGCTGCGCCGCGCGGACCGGCAACCGTCGGCACGTATCCTCGACCTCGGCTGTGGGGAGGGAGCCTGGGCACTGCAGGCCCTCGCCCACTACCCCGACGGCCACGCCGACGGCGTCGACGTCAGCCCGTACGCCCTCGAACGCGCCGAGGCCGCCGCTGTCGAACGTGGCCTCGCCGACCGGCTGACGCTGCACGAACGTGACGCCCGGACGTACGTGCCGGACGGTGACTACGACCTCGTACTGTGCGTCGGATCGACGCACGCGTTCGGCGGGTTTGCCCAGACGTTGGAACTGGCCGGTCGGCACGTGAATTCCGACGGCATCCTGATAGTGGGTGAGGGCTTCTGGCAGGCTCCGCCGACGCCGGAGGCTCTCGTCGCGCTGGATGCGACGCCGGAGGATTTCACCGATCTTGCCGGCCTGGTCGACGTCGCCGAACAGGCCGGGTGGACCCCGGTGTACGCCCACGTCAGTGACGGCGCCGAATGGGACGACTACGAATGGTCGTGGACCGGCTCCCTCACCGAGTGGGCGCTCGACAATCCCGGCCATCCTGGAGCTGCCGAGGCGCTCACCGTCGCCCGGGAACACCGTGACGGATGGCTGCGCGGGTACCGCAACGTGTTGGGTTTCGTGACGCTCGTACTGCGGCGTACCGGGTCCTCGACGGTTTCCTGAGCCGCACGTACCGAGCGGCTCGCCGCACACCCGACCGCGGGTTGGGCGCCAGCGCTGGCACGCCCTCTCGTCGGTGCGTCGTGGCATCGGGCTGGGCCATGGATCATCAGGGGACGTTCCGTGCTCTGGCTGTGAGGGCGCGCCTCCGCTCTCCAACACGCTGTCCAGGTGGCGTGCCACATGGAGGCTGGGCGTCTTGCGGCCGGTCTCCAGCTCATGGAGGTGGCCCTTCGATCGGTGGCTGATCCGCGCCAGGTCGCGCAACGAGAGTCCGCGCTGCCGCCGCAGGTCACGCAGGATCTCGGCAAACTGGGGGTCGACAAAACGCGGCATGGCGTACCTCCCAGGGACGGGCTGGGGGTGGTGGCAGGCCCAGGGCTGTCACCCTGGACCGCCATCTCGGACGGTACACCGCAGCGCCGACGTGCAGAGCAGCACCACTCGACAGAACGTGATCTTCCGGGTACGGGATTGCCAGGTGCGGGTCCCCCGATCGGGGGACGTACCGGTGCGCCGGACGCGGGTGCGGACCGGAGTAACGGCCGGTAGCCGGCCATCGGCGAACCTGGATACCGTGACGGTACGTCGATGTCGAGGAGCCGTCATGGGATACGAGGTCGGGCAGGCGGTCGTCTGTGGCGAGGACGGTGCCACCATCGTCCGGGCGATCACCACCAAGGAGGTCGCGGGGAAGACGTGGACGAGTCTTGTCCTCGGCTATCCGTTCGACAGTGACGAGCCGGAGATGATCGCGACACCCCTGATCGACAACGACAGCCTGGCGCCGTTGTCGGAGGTGCTCGGCCGCGGTGGCGTACCGGCGGTGCTGGAGGTGCTGGCCGCCCCGGTGCCGGACAAGGAGCCGACGACCTGGGGGTCGGTGTTCGACACGTACCTGACGATGATCGGCGGGATCACCGCGGACGCGGGCCGCGACGGCATGCCGGCGGTGCTGGAGGCCCGCCAGGTCGCGCAGGTGCTCCGGAACCTGACCGTGCGCAGCCAGCGTGAGCCGCTCGACCCCGGTATGAGCCAGCTGTTCGCGCGGGCCCGGGCGATCCTGGTGTCCGAGGTCGCGCTCGGCGCCGGCCTGAGCCGGCAGGAGGCGGAGGCGGCGATCGACGAGGCCCTGGCGATTCACCGACCGTAGTCGGAATCTGTCGGCGGGTTGCCGTCGATCGTCACCTTTGGAATGCTGCTGCAGACCCTCGTCGATGCCGTGGGTGTCGCGGACGAGGGGCCGCCCGGAGAGGCGGACGGGTACGAGTCTGCGGACGAGTAGGGGCGACGGGTGACCGATCCGGCGGAGCCGATGATCAACTTTTCGGTCCACCAGGCCCGGGCCGGCGCCGCCGGGGCGCCCGAGGACTTCGAGCAGATGCTCGCCCTGCTGGTCCAGGCCACCTCCGGCGAGGCGAACCTCGTCTTCGCCAACCCGGGCGACTGGGGCATCGACGTTCTGGTCGGCGACCTGCACGGCCAGGTGTCGATCTGGCAGGCGAAGTACTTCATCCGTGGGGTCGGCGAGAGCCAGCGGCGACAGATCGAACACTCGCTCAGGTCGGCGCTGAACGCAGCCTCCGCCAACGGGCACCGGATCGCCCGCTGGGTGCTCTGCATCCCGTCCAGCATGGACGCCCCCACCACCCGGTGGTGGCACCGGTGGCGGACCGAGCGCCAGCGAGACGTGCCGCGCATCGAACTGTGGGACGAGACCGAGCTGCGCCGGTTGCTGCTGCAGCCGGCAGCCGCTCACGTCCGGCGGCACTACTACAACCCGTACCGGCAGGACCGGGCGTCGGAGGAGAGTACCCCCGGGGTACGGCCACTTCCAGCTCCGGAGGAGGAGAGCGCCTGGCGGCCCGGGGCGGAACACCGGCTGGGCGGGGCTGTCCACCTGCTGCACGAGGGTACGACCGAACAAAGCGCCCCCGACCGGTCCTGGACCTGGCGGGAGACGACCGCGGACCGGATCGAACCGGACATCGGCCGGGTCCGGCTCCGGCAACTCCACGTCCACCGGCCGATGCCCGCTGCCGAGCAGCGGCGCGCCGCGTTGCGTGCCCAGGCCGCCCTGCTGGCCCGACTCGGTGGGCGGTGCGGCCTGCCGAGGCTGCTCGACGTCGTCGAGCGGGCGGAGAGCATCACCCTCGTTACCTCCCTGCCGCCCGGCCGGCCGTGGACCGAGGTCTTCGGCCCGGGTCCGATCCCCGTCGACCGGCTCACCACAGCCGATGTGCTCACCGCCGCCGTCGACCTCTGCACCGGCCTACGGGCACTGCACGAGCGTGGCCACAGTCATCGGGCGATCAGCCCGGAGGGCATCATGGTCGACCGTCAGCGCTGCTACCTGCGGGACGTCGGGTTGGCGGCCGTACCGGCCGGACCGGGGGAGGGCGACGGCCGGTACCGCGCACCGGAGCAGCACCGGCGACCGTACGCCGTCGACGGGCGTACCGACGTCTACCAACTCGCCGCGGTCGTCTACCACACTGTCACCGGCCACCCGCCGGCCGGGAACCTGACCCCGCCGGTACGCGCCACGCTGGCCGACTTCCCGGAGCCGCTCGACCAGGCGCTGCGCCGCGCACTCGACGAGGACCCCGAACGGCGTCCGGCCACCATCCAGGCCCTCGCGGACGCGCTGCGGTCCGGCCGCCGCGAACTGTCGCAGCCCCGACCGGACCAGCCCTGGCCGGACCTCCATCCGGGGCGGGCGGGATGACCGCCCGAACCGTGCCGCTGCCCGGCCCGGTGGCGGTGATCCCATCACCGAAGGCCGCGCAGAAACTGGCCGTCCAGCAGCGCCGGTCCGGTAACCGGGGCGGCGGGCCCGGCGACGTCGCCGGCCTCACCGACGTGGTGGCGGAGATCGACCGGCTGTCCCGGGCCGGTACCCTGCCCGCCCGGGTCGAGGGCGACGATCCGCAGCGACTGGTCGTCTACACGTCCCGGCACATGGTGTCGTTGTATCTGACCCGCCGGGGGGACGCGTACTCGCTCGGGCATCTGACGCCACTGAACTTCCGCGACCAGGAGCGGCTGCTCCGGGGCGCGCTGCTGTTGCACTGCCCGGCCGGCTGGTGGGCGTACCACCAGGTGCGGGACGTACCGCCGGGGTGGTCCGGGCACTGGCCGGCCATCGCCGGGGCGTGGCGGGCCGCGGCCGTGACGTCCCCGCCGCCGACCCTGGCGCCGCATCACCTGGCCTGGCTCGACCTGTTGACCGAGGTGGTCGGGGCGACCCGCGACATCGAGATCGAGCGGCAGCGCACCGGGCGACCGGTGCCCTACCGGCGGGTCACGACAGCCCGGGAGGAGCGGCACTCGGCGCGCGGCGTCTACGCCTTCCACCTCCCGCGTCCCGCGTCGGCGCTGGCGGTCGGTGCCGCCGTTTACCTGGTCGACGAACCGGAGTTACGCGGCCGGGTGCGGGACGTCCGGGACCGCCAAATTGTCGTACGGTTCGACACCGCCGTCGACTACCGGCGTATTCCGCCGCAGGGCGCGCTCCAGACCCAGCCCAGTGACCGCGTGTACCGGGCGCAGCTCGATGCCCTCGACGCGCTGCGCCGGCGCGAGATGGTGAACCCGTACCTGCTGGCGAACCTGGTGGACCGGTGGCTCCAGCCCTACCAGCCCGACCACACCGCGACGCCCCGGGAGCCGCTCGACGCGGGACAGTTGGCCGCTCTCCGGCGGGCCCTGACCGTGCCGGACCAACTGCTGGTGCTCGGACCACCGGGCACCGGCAAGACCCGGACCATCACGGAGATTGCCGCCGCCTGCGTCGCCCGCGGGCAGCGGGTGCTGGTCACCTCGCATACCAATCGGGCGGTTGACAACGTACTGGAACGGTTGCCGGCCGAGGTGCGGGCGGTGCGGGTCGGCAACGAGGACGCCATGACCAGCGAGGCCCGGGGCTTCATGGTGGAGAAACAGGTCGACGCGCTGCGCGCGGAGATTCTCGCGGCGACCGACGGCGCCGCGTCCCGGCTGGCCGCCTTCCGCGGCACCGACGCGCCGCTGGCTCGCTGGCAGGAGTTCCTGACGTCGCAGGTCGCGGCGGCGAACCAGCGAGACGCCGAGGTACGTGCGCACACGGCGTCGATCGACGCCCTGGTCGAGCGGCTGATGGCGCCGCTCGCGGCGGCGATGGCGGGGGCCGTGGCCACGGTGACCCGGACCGGGGCGGAGATCCACGCGATCACCGGACTGTTGGAGACCGCCCGCCGTCGGCACGCGGCGGCGGACGCGCGGTCCCGTACCGGATGGTTCGCCTTCTTCTTCAGCTGGCTGGCCCAGCGGCGGTGGCGGCGGGTACAGGAACTGGAGGAGGGGCGGTCGCGGCTGCGCGTGGCGCTCGCGGAGGCGGAGTCGACCCGGGCAGCCCTGCGGGCCCGGATCGACGACGCGGTCAACCGGGATCCGGAGGCGGCACGCCTGCTCGCCGCCCGCGACGGCGCCGCCGCGGCGGGCCAGCAGGCGATCCGCGAGGCGGAGCGGGCCGCCACCATGATCGGGAACGCCCTGCGGGCGGTCGTACCGCTGCCCGACGGACCACCCGCCGAGCCGGCCGGCTGGCAGCGCCACGCCGAGGCGCTCGGCCAGGCGGTGGATCTGGCCCGACGCCGGGCGGCCCTGCTCGACGAATGGCGGGCTCGGGTACGCGAACCCGGTGAGGATCTGCACCGGGAGACGGTCCGGTACGCCGACGTGGTCGCCGCTACCTGCATCGGCACCGCCACCACCCCGCTGCTCGCCGGCCTCGACTTCGACCTGGCGATCGTCGACGAGGCCGGGCAGATCTCCACCCCGAACCTGCTCGTGCCGCTGGTCCGGGCCCGGCGCAGCGTCCTCGTCGGCGACCACCACCAGCTGCCGCCGTTCCTGGACGACGAGGTCAAGGGATGGGCGGAGAATCTCGCCAGGTCGCCGGACGCAGCCGCCGGCAGGGCGGGGGAGATCGGTGACCTGTTGCGGCGCAGCGCCTTCGAGCGGCTGTACCTGGACGCCGGTGACGGGCACCGGGTGATGCTCACGACGCAGCGGCGGATGCCGGAGCCGGTGGCCCGCTTCGTGTCGGAGGCGTTCTACTCCAACGTGCTGGAGACCGAGCACGCCGGTGACCACCACGACCCGATCTTCGCCCAGCCGTTCGCGATGGTGGACACAAGTGACCAGGCCGCTGCCGTACGGGCCGAGCGGGCCGGCGGCAGCGAGGAGTGGGGCCGGCGGGGGTACGTCAACGACCTGGAGGCCAGAATCATCACCGACCTGGTCACCGGCTACGTCCACCACTACCCGGACTGGGCGGTGATCGTGCCGTACCGGGCCCAGGTCGACCTGGTCTCCGAACTGCTCGCCAAGTCGCTCGGCGACGCCGCCGCGGTCGCGGACCGGGTCGGCACCGTCGACTCCTTCCAGGGCGGCGAACGGGACCTCGTCGTCTACGGCTTCACCCGCAGCAACAGCAGGGGAGAGGTGGGCTTCCTGCGGGAGCTGCGCCGGATCAACGTCGCGCTCACCCGGGCCCGTCGGCAGCTTGTCGTGATCGGCGACGCCAGCACACTCCGGGCCGCCCGCGACGAACCGTTCGCCGAGCTGTTCCGGTTGCTGGCCGCCCACCTGGCGCACTCCGGCGACCTGCGGCGCTCGCGGGAGTTCACGGGTCGGCTGGCCGAACTCGCCCGGGAGCGCGGATGAGCCCGGCGGTCGCCCGGGGGCGGCAGGTCTATCCGGCGCGTCGCGCGGTGGAGCACGCCGTCGCCCTCGACGGCGTACGGCCGCTGCGGCTTTTTCCCGTGTTGTGGCCACTGTGGCAGGTCGAGACGACCGCGAACGTCTACGACGAGCAGGCGTACGAGGTGATCGACTGGTTTGTCGTCCGTGCGGTCCGGGAGGCCGGTTTCCACCGGGTCGACGACCTCGCCCGGTTCTTCGGCACACCGGTTCCGCTGGTTCGGCGCTGTCTGGCGTTCCTGGAGGTGATCGGGCACCTGCGGGTCGAGGCGGACGCCGTACGGTTGACCGACCTCGGCCACCGTGCCGCCGCCGCCGGCATCCGCTATGTGCCGAAGGAAAGCCGCCAGGACCTGTACGTCGAGCAGTACAGCGCCCAGCCGCTGCCCCGCCGTTACTACCAGGGCTCGGTGCCGATCTTCGCCACGCCGGAGGTGCCGGAGGACCGGCTCGGCGACCGGAGCCGGTTCCAACCACTGTTCGCCCCGACCGCGTTCCAGCCGTCGATCGTCGAGGAACTCGCCCGGCGTCCGGACCGGACCGAGTTCAACCTGCCCCGGCTGCTGCGCGAGCTGAGCGTGCTGCGCCACCACGACGCCTTCCTGCCGGCGTACGTGGTTGAGACCGCGGACCGGGGACTCCTCGTCTACACGGCGGTGGCGGCCGAGCGGGACAGCCTGTTCGAGGAGGTCTGCCGGCAGGTGCCGACCATCCGGAACATGATCAGCGCGGAGGAGCGCGGCGACCCCCGGGAGATCTGGACCGCCTGGCTCGCGGAGGGCCGGGCGGGCCGGGGCACGTTGCGTCAACTACCGAACGGCCCGAACCGCCGACATCGAGACCGGGGCGGAGTTCCGCCGGAGGATCGCGGGGCTGGCCCGGCAGTTGGAGGTTCCCGCGCCGACCCTGGACGAGCTGCGGCGGTACGGCCGGGAACACAAGCGGTACGCCCAGTTGGCCCGCCTGGACGTACTCGAATGATCGGAGCGGACGACGTGACCGATCGCGGCGGACGGGGAGGCCTGGCGGACGAGCAACGCCGCTGGGACGAGGAGGACGAGCAGCGCTGCTGTGCCGAAGATGCCTTCGGGGTCTACGACTGACCGACGTGGCGACGTACCGCCGGGGACGGACCGTGGTGGCGGGGTACCCCGCCGGTGGGAACCGAGGTTCCGCACCGGCGGCGGCACGGGGTAGCGGTGGTCAGCGGCGGGGCCTCGGCGCTGCGTCGGCGCGTCCTGCGTCCTGCCGGCGGGTTCAGCTACGGGAGCGCGGCAGGCAGCACTTCTTGTACTTGAGGCCCGAGCCGCACCAGCACGCCTCGTTCCGCTCCGGCGGCCAGGGGATCAGCGCGGCGGGTCGGGGCGCCACCTCCCGGGCGTAGCCGGCCCGGACCTCGGGGTCGGTCAGCTCGGCGCCGGTACGGCCGGCGTACCCGGTCAACCCGTCGACGGTGCCGGCCGGTACGGTCAGCCCGCCGCGCCCGGTGTTGGCCTGTCGAACGAGTTCCCGTTCCAGCCGGGCCCGGTGCTCGTCCCAGTCCGCCCCGTACGCCCCGGTCAGGTCCGGGTGGTCGGCGACCAGCCGGTCGAACTCGCCCTGGGGGAAGAAGAGCAGGTCGGTCCCGCCGGTCTGCTGCTGCTGTTCGGCCCGGCGGACGAGCTGGGTCTCCAGCCGGTCCGCGAGGTCGTCGTTGCGGTCGTGCGGCAGGTTGAGGTTGCGGCGTACCCGGTGCCGCTGCTGCAGCAGGAAGAAGAGGATGCCGGGCGCCTCCGGCGTGCCGGCCTCCACCGCCACGTCCTCGGCGGCGGTGGTGCCGGTGGCCGAGGCGCGTTCGCCGAGCAGCGTGTCGACCGCGTCGCTCAGCCACTCCTCGGCAGTGCCGCTACGCCCGCCCGCGTCCAGCGACGCGCTGAGGTACGCGGCGGCGTCGGGCTCGCGGGTGAGCAGCGGACGCAGCGCGGTCAGCTCCGCCATCGCCTCGTCGACCCGGTCGGGGGTGCGGAACAGGAGCCGGGCCCGCAGTGCCCGGGCGAAGCCGGCCCGGGGATCGTCCGGGTCCGGGTACGCCGAGACAGCCCGCTCCGCGTACCGGAGTGCGGCGTCCAGCTTCGCCCGGACCTCGGCGATCTCGGCGGCCAGGGTCAGCGCGTCCCCGGCGTCGTCCGGGTCGGCCAGCCGGCCCTGCTCGGCGGCCTCGGCCAGCTCGGCGGCGATCCCGAGCGGGTTCGCGGCGCCGAGCGCCGAGCGGCGGAATTCCTCGAGGTCAGCGCTGGTGATCACGTCTTTCGTCGGCACGGTCTCACGGTACGTCGGAGAACGGCCCGAACACCGGCTGATCACCTGTTACGCCCATCTCAAGGACCCAGGCGAGGGCCCGGCTCAGCCGGCGGTGTGGTGGCCGGCCTTGATGACGTCGTCGTACTCGCTGCGCCGGGCGTGGTAGGCGGCCCCCAGGTACGCCTCGGTGTCCGCGCCGACCGGCAGCCGCATCGGCGGCGACTCCAGCCGGCTGAGCCGCCACACCACCTCGGCGAAGAGCTTCGGCGAGTTGATCTCGGGGTTGGTGTTCATCCCACGCAGTGCGCCGAGCGTGCCGTCGCTGACACGGGTGTAGTCGTCGATCCGGGTCTCCGGCAGCACCATCTTGCTGCTGTACGCGGTGGCGAAGCCGCCCGGCTGCAGGATGGTCACCTTCACCCCGAGATGGCCGGCCTCGGCGGCCAGCGACTCCGCGGCCCCCTCCAGCGCGCACTTGCTCGCGTTGTACGCGGCGAGTCCCGGAAACGGCACCATGCCGGCCACCGAGCTGACGAAGAGCACGTGCCCGGACCGTTGGGCCCGCCACAGCGGCAGCACCGCCCGGGTCAGCCGCCACGGCCCGAAGACGTTGGTGGCGAACTGGTCGGCGAGTTCGGTGTCGGAGATCTCCTCCAGGGTGCCGAACTGGCCGTAGGCGGCGTTGTTGACCAGGATGTCGACGCCGCCGAAGGCGTCCACCGCCAGGTCGACGGCGGCCTGGCACTGCGCCGGGTCGCGTACGTCCAGCCCGGCCGCCCGGACCGTGCCCGGGTGGCGGGCGACCAGGTCCGCCAGGGTCTCTGGTCGGCGGGCCGTGGCCACCACCTGGTCTCCCTCGGCGGCGAGCCGCTCCACCAGCGTCCGACCGAGCCCACTCGAACACCCCGTGACCAACCAACGCCGTGTGTTCACCCTGACCGCCCCATCCAGAAAGTGAAATCTCGTCGCAGCGTGTCAGGGTGACGGGTGCGGGGGAAGTGACTCCGCTGTCGTCTATTGGATACGTCGGATCTCCTCGGTGCCGTGGTACGGGGGCGGCGGATCAGCTGTCCGATCCGCCGTGGCGTGGAACGGGGCGGCGTCAGCTGTCGGTGCCCAGGCCGGACTGGGCGGCGAGCAGCGCCAGCCGGATCCGGTTGCCGGCCCCCGTCTTCGCCAGCAGGCTCGTCACGTGGGTCTTGACCGTGGTCACCCCGACGTGCAGACGCTCGGCGATTTCCCGGTTGGACAGTCCCGCCCCGACCAGCGCGAGCACGTCCCGCTCCCGACCGGTCAGGCAGTCCGGCAGCGACCCCGCCGGTACCTCGCCGAGCCGGGCCCGGACCGCCTGGTCGACCAGTCGACGCAGCACGGTCGGGCTGAACGGCGTCTCGCCGGCTGCCGCCGTACGGACCGCGGTCAGCAGCTCCTCCGGGGTGGCGTCCTTGACCAGGAAACCGCAGGCGCCGGCGGCCAACGCCGGAAAGAGGTGCTCGTCGTCGTCGAAGGTGGTCAGCACCACCACCCGGACCGCCGGTCGGCTGGCGTGGATCCGGGCCGTCGCCGTCGTACCGTCGACCACCGGCATCCGCAGGTCCATCAGCACCACGTCCGGCGCCACCTGCTCGGTGAGCCGGATCGCCTGCTGGCCGTTCTCCGCCTCGCCGACCACGGTCATGTCCGGCGCGGAGTCGCAGAGCATCCGCAGCCCGGCCCGGACCAGCCGCTGGTCGTCGACGAGCAGGACCCGGATCACGGCCGGGCCCCCGCCGGCAGCACGGTCCGCAGCCGCCATCCGTCGCCGGCCGGCCCGGCGCTGAGGACGCCGCCGAGCAGTTCGACCCGTTCCCGCATGCCGGTCAGCCCGTGGCCCGTGCCGGTCAGGCTGTGACCGGGTTCGGCGGGTGGTCCGGGCGGCTCCGAGCGGCGCGCACTCCGCCCCGGACCGGCGCCGTCGTCGCTGATCTCCCAGTGCACGTCGCCGTCGACCATCCGTACGCTGACCCGGGCCCGGGCGCTCGGGCCGGCGTGTCTGGTCACGTTGGCCAGGCCCTCCTGGGTGAGCCGCAGCACGGCCAGCCCGCGTACGGTGTCCAGCGTCGACACCGCCGGGTCGATCGTGACGTCCACGGTCAGTCCGGTCTTCACCGCCCGGTCCACCGTCTCGGCCAGCGCCTGCGGCAAGGCGCCCGGCTCGATCGGGACGTATCCGGTCCCGCCGGGCGCCGTCGCGGGGTTCCGCAGCACCGTCACCAGCCGACGCAGGTCCGCCAGGGCGCTGCTGCCGCTGTGGTGCAGGTCGTCGAAGACCTCGGTGACCCGGGGGTCGGCGTCGCGCAGCACGTGCCGGGCGACGCCGACCCGGAGCACCATCGACGCGACGTGGTGGGCGACCAGGTCGTGCAGTTCCCGGGCGATGGCGGCGCGTTCGCTGGTCCGGGCCGCGGTCGCCTCCACCGCCACCCGCTCCTCGGCCTGTCGGGCGAGTTGCCGCCCGGAGCGGAGGTTCATCCCGATCAGCAGCGGCACCCCCACCGTGAGGGCGATGCCGTAGAGCCAGGTCGGCAACTCGCCGGGCAGGTTGTCGAGCGAGTCGACCAGATAGCCGGCGAGTACCGCCGCCGTTCCGACGGCCAGTTGTCGGCCCGGCACCCGCAGCGACAGCTCGAGGACCGCCCAGCTGGCGCCGACCTGGGGCACGACCGGTTCGGCCTGACCGAACCAGCCGGCGAGACCGAACACCAGCGCCGCGTAGAGCGCGCTGACCAGCGGCCACCGTACGCCGACCGGGCTGCAGGCGAGGGCGGCGGCGGCGAACGCCCAGTCGAGCGGGGTGTACGGCTCGGTGTCGTGTGGGCGCAGCAGCAGGTATCCGACGCCGCTCAGCCCGAGCAGGGTCAGCCGCAGCCAGGCGTACCGGTCGTCGAAGAGCCGCGACACCAGACGGGGGACCACGGTGTCAGCCTAGGTCGGCGGGCCGCGCCGAGGACAGCCCGCCGATCGGCGAACCCGGCCCGGCGGTGGCCGGGCGCGCCGTCCGACCGTCGGCCGGGCCCGCCGTCCGACCGTCGGCCGGAGCGGGCCGCAGGTGCCGGACGAGCAGGTAGCCGAGTACGCCGAGTGGCGCGAGCAGGATGGTCAGCACCAGCAGCGGCGCCGTCACCAGTGACGGGAGACCGCGTTCCCGGCTGTCGAGGTACATCCACCGGCCGAGGAAGAGGTCGAAGGCGATGAAGTGCGCCCAGCCGGCCGCCGCGACGGCCGGTACCGCCAGCGCGCCGGCCACTCCGTCCAGTGTGGGCCGGGTGACGACCGGCCACAGCACGTCCAGGTGCGGTACGGCGAGGACCGCGTAGACCACGATCGGTGGTGCGACGATCCACGGCGAGCTGACGATCCGGCGGGTCCACGACCAGCCCGGGGCCAGGACCATCAGCGCCCAGAACGGCGCGGCCAGCGCGAACACCAGGGTGAAGAGGAGTTCGGTCACGCGGGCACCTCGGTCCGGTCGTCCGGGGCCGCCGGCACCGCTGCCGGCGGCCGACGCAGCGCGAAGAGTACGCCGACGGCGGTGAGCGCCGCGAGCAGACCGGCTGCGGTCAGGGTGGCGCCGTCCGGGTGGATCAGCGGCTGGCCGCGCAGCGCCTGCCAGGTCACCAGCGCGACCAGACCGGCGTACGCGGTCGCGGCCACCAGGATCAGGCGTAGCCGTACCCGGTCGTCACGCAGCCGGCGGACACGTCGGCCGAGCAGCCCGAGTGTGATGGCGATCAGCGGTAGCAGTTGCAGGGCGTGCATTCCGATGAAGTGCGGAATCCGCAGGTCGCCGCCGGTGGTGCTCCAGCCGGTGAGCCACATGCCGGGGCCGCCGTCGGCCACGCCGACGCTGTGCGCACCCACCAGCGTGACCGGGTCGGCGGCCTCCTGCTCGGGGGTCGGCAGCACCATCAGGTACCCGAGTCCCATCCCGACCAGCGCGATGAGCAGGCCCAGCCGCAGCGTCCAGGCGATCGTCCGATCGGGCATCCGTTGGATCATAAGCAGTACGGCGAGCACCAGCGTGGCCGTGTAGACCACGATGATCATCAAGGCCATTGCCGCGAAGATCGTGATGTCCAGGGTGGTGGCGGCGTTGAAGTGGCTCTGTCGGCCCCGGGCGGCCTGTAGGAAGATCAGTAAGGTCTCCACCAGGCCGAGCGCGGCGACCATGGTGCCGGCCCACCAGGCGACCCGCCGGCCGCGCTGCATCAGCGAGATCATCCAGGCCAGCGTCACGGTGTAGATGACAAACGAGACGGCGAACTTGAACGGCTTGAGCCAGATCGGCGCGCCGACCAGGATCCGGTCGTCGACGACCAGCCCGACCAGGGCGAAGAACCCGAGTGCCGTCATCGTGGCGGCGACGTACATGAGTGGCGGATGCCAGCGGACGGCCTGTCGCAGGGAGGCGGTGGGAGAAGTCATGTCCTCACGATCGCGGGGGCGGCGCCCCGGCACACCCGTCCCGTGGTCCCGGACACCGGCCCTCGGAACGAACCCGCCTCCTCCTTCGGTAGGAGGCGCCGGCTCCGCCCTCGGGTTTTCGGGTGATTGGCGGCGCATTCCCCGTTCCGGTATTGATTCGCCTGTCGGTCGAGCCGTCGACTAGGTGGAATTTCCATCGCCTCGTCGGACGGGTGGAGCCGGTTCGCGCTGCTCCACAAGGGACACGATGTATCGACGGAGGATAGTTGATCAGATAGGCTCGTCGCGTTATCCGGAACAATTCCGGAAGGCGCGCGGCGGGCGTCGCGTTTCCCGGAACCGGCCCACTCTTCGGTGCACCGTCCCCGGTGCAGGAGGTGATGTGCCCGTGGTCGAGGGTCCCACCATCGGCGTGCTCACCATGTCCGTCGGCTGCGACTACTTCGGCAGCATCCTCGGTGGGATCGCCCGTACGGCGGCGGCGGTGGGCGGCCGGATGATCGCGATCCAGACGCTCGGCGCGGGCACCTTCGACTTCGATCCGCCGGAGCCGCCGGATTTCGGTTATCCGGTGGCCTGGGAGCACGTCTCCGCGTTTGTCGTCATCCTCAACTCCGCGTCGTTGTCATACCTCGAGGCGATCCGGCGTTCCGGCAGACCGGTTGTCATGATCAGTGAGGAGATGCCGGGTTTCCCCTGTCCGGTGGTCCTTCCCGACAACCGTACGGGTGTCCGGGAGGCCGTCCACCATCTTGTCGCGCACGGCCACCGGGACATCGCGTTTGCCGGATTCCTGGAACCGCCCGATCTGCGGGAGCGGTACGCCGCGTACCGGGACGCGCTCGTCGAATGCGGCATCACGCCCCGAGCCGATCTCCACTTCGACACCGGGGACAACCGGGAGAGCGGCGGGGAACACGCCGCCCGGGCGATGCTCGCCGCCGGCCTCCCGGCGACGGCGGTGGTGACCGGAAACGACCTCAACGCCATCGGTCTGCTCCGTACCCTGCACGAGGCCGGGGTCGACGTGCCACGCGAGCAGGCGGTGGTCGGTTTCGACGACATGGACGGGGTCGTGTATCTCACCCCGAGCCTCTCCACCGTCCGGCAGAGCTTCGACTCGCTGGGGCGGGTCGCGGCGGAACTGGCGCTGCGCGCGCTGGCCGGCGAGGAGGTCGAGTCCCGCGTCTACCGCGTCCCCACGTCCTTCCAACCGCGCGAGTCCTGCGGCTGCCCGGACACGTTGACGCCGGCCACCCTCCCGGCGGTTGTCACGTCCGAGGTCTCCGCCGCCTCCTGCGCTGCGGAGTTGGTGCTGGCGGTGCCACCCAGCCAGGATCCGGCGGACCGGGCCAGCCGGGCCACGATCGCCCGGGCAGGTGCCCTGATCGCTGCCGCGCTGACCGCCACGGCCGACGGCACGCCCGGTCCGGACCTGGTCGAACTCCGCCAGGCGCTGGTCGACCTGCAGACCCGGTACCGGCGTCACCCGGAGGACGTGGTGCAGCTGATGCGGCACATCCGGCGGTTCGGCGGGGAACTGGCCGCCCGGGTCGGGCGCGACGATCGGGACGCCGCCGGACGGGTTCGGGCCGGTACCGAGAACCTGCTGCTGACGCTGGCACAGAGTCGACCCCGGGCGCGTCGGATCGAAGAGAACGAGTTCCTGACCACGCTCAAGATGCTCTATACGGTCAGTAAGAGCCTGCTGCTCAGCCACGAGCGGGATCCCCGGGGACTGGCCTGGATCCAGGACACCGACGCCCGGGCCGGCTGCCTCGGGCTCTGGTCCGATCGGGACGACGACGCTGGCGCCGACCAGGGTGTCGAGCGGTCCCTGGACGTGGTCGCGATGTTCGAGCGGGACCGCGGGCCGGTGCCGACACCGGCGGAGCCGGTGTCGCCGCACGCCTTTCCGCCGGCCGAGCTGGTCGCACTGGCGGACCTGGACGCCGATCAGATGGTGTACGTGGCGCCGCTGAACATCGGCACGCGGGACTGGGGCATGCTCGCCATCGTCGGGCCCATCGAGGCCGACCGGGAGACCGGCCGGGAGATGATGAACCAGTGGGCGGCACTGCTGGCCATCGCGCTCGACCACGACGACGTGCTGAAGTCCCTGCGTAGGCAGGAGGAGCTGATGCGCCGGGCGGCGCTCTACGATCCGCTCACCGGGCTGGCCAACCGGACCCTCTTCCTCGACCGCCTGGAGCAGGCCATCGCCGGGCACATCCGGCAGCCGGACCGGCACTACTCGGTGCTGCTGCTGGACCTCGACGGCTTCAAGTGGGTCAACGACAGTCTCGGGCACCTCGCCGGTGACCGACTGCTCGTCCAGGTCGCGGACCGGATCCGGGCGAGCACCGGGGAGGCCGACGTGGCGGCCCGGTTCGGCGGGGACGAGTTCGCCATCCTGCTGCCCGATCCGCCCGGCGACCCCGGGCCGGTGGTGATGGCGGAACGGATCCGGGCCGCGCTGGACGTACCGTTCCGGCTGGGCGAGGAGGAGTTCGTCGTCTCGGCGAGCATCGGCATCTCCCGCAGCACCGGCGGCTACCGGTGCGCCGAGGACGTGATCCGGGACGCCGACACCGCGATGTACTCGGCGAAGTCGCAGCGTAAGGGCTCACACGCGGTCTTCGACGTCGCGATGCACGAGCGGGTCGTCGGGCGGCTGCGTACCGAGGCGGAACTGCACCGGGCCCTGGAGACCGGGGCCTTCGAACTGCACTACCAGCCGATCGTACGGCTGGACGACGGCCGTACCCACGCCTTCGAGGCGCTGGTGCGCTGGCGGCACCCGGTCCGGGGGCTGGTCGGGCCGGACGACTTCCTGCCGATCGCCGAGGAGAGCGGCCTGATGCCGTCGCTCGGACGGTGGACGCTGGCCGAGGCGTGCCGGCAGATCGCCGCCTGGCGGGCCTGCGGTCTCGCCCCGGACGGGCTGCGGATGAGCGTCAACGTCTCGAACCGGCAGTTCTGGCACACCCGGCTGCTGGCCGACGTCGAGGAGAGCCTGCGGGCGGTGAGCCTCGACCCGTCGGCGTTGATCATCGAGATCACCGAGGGGGTCATCGTGCACGATGTGCCGGCGGCCCGGACGAAGCTCGCCGCCCTGCACGAGATGGGTGTGCAGCTGCACATCGACGACTTCGGCACCGGCTACTCGTCGCTGCAGGCCCTGCACCACCTGACCATCGACGCCTTCAAGATCGACCGGTCGTTCGTGGCGCCGCTCGCCACCGACGGCCGGAGCCGGGAGCTGGTCCGCTCGATCGTCTCGATGGGGCTCAACCTCGGCCTGGAGCTGGTGGCGGAGGGGATCGAGACCCCGGCGCAGCGGGACCAGTTGCGGCGCCACGGCTGCCACCACGGCCAGGGCTACCTCTTCGCCGGGCCGCTCGTCGGGGCGGAGGCCGAGGCGCTCCTGCGGGACGGCGCGCCGGTCGGTACGACGCCACGACTGGCGGTACCCGCCGCCGGTTGACCCACCATCAGAGCCCGGCGGGGAACGCGTAGCTCGACGGCGGGTTCGCCTGCTGGTCGGGGGTGCCGTAGACCAGGGCGATCTCGTCGTGGGCGTGCAGCACGATCCCGGCCGGGTCACCGGTGTACGGCTTGCCGTTGACGTACGCCCGGAGGGTCTTGCCGTCGGCGGCGGTGAGTCCGCCGAGCTGGTTCTGCGAGAGCGCCACCTGCCACTCGGTGAAGAACTGTCCGAGGCTGAAGTCGGCCTTCACCGGCGACTCGACGTGCAGCACACCGGTGGTGTCGTGGGTGTGCAACGGGCTGATCCCGCCGCCGGCCTCGTCGATGCCGATCTCGGCCGGTACGGTGACCGGCTTCCCGTCGACGATCACGTCGAGGTGGGCGTGGATGTGCTCGACCGTTCCCTCGGTGCCGAGCATCGGCAGCCCGGCGGCCTGTACCCGGGCGGTCGGGTCGGCCGGTAGCGACCACGGCGGCTGGTCGGTACGTCCCTGGGCGGTACTGGGCGCAGTGGTGGGAATCGCCGGTTCGGCGGCGTTGTCCGCCGCGTGGCCCGGCCGGTTGAGGACCACCACCAGGGCGACGGCGACCAGGAGTACCGCGACCAGACCGCCGCCGACGCCCCAGAAGAGCCGGTGCGCCCGGCGTTCCCGGCGCCGGGCGTGCTCCATCGCCTTCCGTGCCGCCTCGGCACGGGCCTTCCGGCTCTGGTTCTGACTCGGCATGCTGGCTGCTCTCCTCGGCTGCGGATGCCCCGGGCTGCGGATGCCCCGACCTGCGGGTGCCCCGGATCGGGCGGTCGTCCCACGATGCGTCGCGCGGTTGGGAGTTCCCGGAGAGGCGGCTGAACGTTCGGTGGGACCCCCGCCGCAGGTGACGTAGGTCGCACCAGCAAGCCTGGCGAGCCGGCCGGGTCGGGGATCCAGCGGGTCGCGTGGTCTCCGTGCCTCACCCGGGTCGGCGGGTGAGGCGGCGGACGGCGGTGCGCAACCCGGCGGTGTCGAGGTCGGTGCCGGTGACCAGCGCCTGCAGCATCGCGCCGTCGAGCAGCGCGACGACCGCAGGGGCGTCGGCACCGTCGACGTACGCCTCCAGCAGGCCGCGGAGTCCGTGCAGCCAGGTTTCGGCGAGGGGTCGGAGGGTGAGGTCGCGGGCGGCGGCGAGGTAGAGCTCGTACTCGATGGTGGCCCGTTGTCGGTCGGCCAGATAGGCCGCGACGAGCTGGACCAGCGCGGCGGTCGGGTCCGGTGCGGTGGCGAGCCGGTCGGACCAGGAACGCAGCTCGGCGTCGAGTAGTTCGGTGGCGTGCCGCAGCCCGGCGGCGATCAGGTCGTCGAGGGTGGGGAAGTAGTAGGTGGTGGCGCCGAGCGGCAGGCCCGCCCGGGCGGCGACGGCGCGGTGGGTGGTCCGGCCGATGCCGACCTCGGCGACGACCTCCAGGACCGCGGTCGCGAGCGCCCGGCGGCGGGCCTGCGGGTCACGGGGGCGCTGCGGGCGTCCGGCGGCCACCGTGTCCGCCGGGCGTGGTTCGGACGGCCGGCGGTCCGGGGTCAATGGGAGGCTCCGCCCAGGTTGAGGGTGACCACGCCGGCGACGATCAGGCCGATCCCGGCGATCTTGACCGGGGTGATCGGTTCGTGGAGGAAGGCGGCGCCGATGGCGACGATGGCGGCGGTGCCGAGACCGGACCAGATGGCGTAGGCGACGCCGACCGGTACGGCCCTCACCGCCTGGGAGAGCGCGGCGAAGGAGACCGCGTAGCCGGTGAGGCAGACGACGGTCGGCCAGAGCCGACTGAACCCGTCGGTGCTCTTGATCATGCTGGTGGCGAAGACCTCGGCCCCGATCGCCACTGCCAGGAACAGATACGCCATGCCCGTCCCTCCGCTCTTGTACATCCGCACAGACACGAATCTTGTACAGATGTACAAGAGCGAGCGTACAAGAGACGGGTCGGCTCAGGTCTCGCCGTTCGCCGCCGCCAGCCAGCCGCGTATCCCGGCGAAGACGTCGACCTCGTAGTCGGCGCGCACGTCGTGGGCGAGGTCGGCGATGGTCACCGCGCGCAGCGCGGCGCGCCAGGCGGCGTCGGCGGCATGCATGGCGCGGGAGATCGCGCAGGGTACGAGGCAGGCCTCGGCCGGAGCGGCGAGTGGCCCCCGCTGCCGGATCTCGGTGCAGACGAAGGCGGGACGGGGGCCGTCGACGGCCTCCACGACGTCGAGCACGGTGATCTCGTCCGGGGGGCGGGTGAGCAGGTAACCGCCGGCCTGGCCCTGGACGGATTGGATCAGGCCGGCGCGGGAAAGCCCCTGTAGCTGCTTGGCGAGGTAGCTGGCGGAGACATCGTGCAGCGCGGCGAGCCGGGCGGCCGGCACCGGTCCCGGGGCCGCGGTCAGTACGACGCAGCAGTGCAACGCCCACTCGACCCCGCCTGACATCTTCATCACGCCACCCTACCTTGACTCGGACATCTCCTGTCCGAGTAGCATTCCGGACAAGAGGTATCCGAGTTGGGGCGATGGGCGGCTGACCGACAGCGGCCGGCGCCGCGACAACAGGACGAGAGGAACAGCCATGAAGATCGTGGTGATCGGCGGCAGCGGGCTGATCGGCGGCAAACTCGTGACCACACTGCGCGACCGGGGGCACGACGTACTGCCCGCCTCACCCTCCACCGGCGTGAACACCCTCACCGGCGAGGGACTCGCCGACGCCCTGGCCGGCGCCGACGTGGTCGTCGACGTGGCGAACTCGCCCTCCTTCGAGGACGCCGCCGTGCTCGACTTCTTCCGTACCTCCGGGGAGCACCTGCTGCCCGCCGAGGCCGCCGCCGGGGTGAAACACCACGTCGCCCTCTCCATCGTCGGCGTCGACCGGAACCCGGACAGCGGCTACATGCGGGCCAAGGTCGCGCAGGAGGAGCTGATCAGGAACGGCTCGGTCCCGTACACGATCGTCCGGGCGACACAGTTCATGGAGTTCATCAGGGCCATCGCCGAGGGCAGCGCCGACGGTGACAGCATCCGACTCACCTCGGCGCTGATGCAGCCGATCGCCGCCGACGACGTCGTCACGGCGGTCGCCGACGTCGCGCTCGCCGCCCCGGTGAACGGCGTCGTCGAGATCGCCGGTCCCGAGCCGCTGCCGCTCGACGACCTCGGCCGACGGGTGCTCGCCGCCAACGGCGACAGCCGGCCGGTGGTCACCGACCCCGAGGCCCGCTACTTCGGTTCCCGGCTCGACGACCGGTCCCTCGTTCCGGACGACGGCGCCCGCCTCGGCACCATCCACTTCGCCGACTGGCTGGCCCGCGCGGGTGCCGTGAAGTAGGCCGCCGTCAGCGGTGGCACGCACCGGTCACCGGCCGACCCGCCGGAACGTGACCACCAGACCCGCGTGGTCGGAGGGCCACAGGCCGGTCGGGGTGCGGTCCCGTACCGCCTCCCCGACCAGGTCGGCGTTGACCGCCCACAGCCGCCCCGGCTGGTGGAAGACGTGGTCGACCCGTTCGTCCAATTGGGACGGAAGATTCCGCAGATCGGGATCCTGGGTGGCGGTGAAACCCCCGCCTACGCCGTTCACCACCCGCCAGGCGTCCCGGTAGCCACCGGTGGCGAACGTCCCGTACGGGCCGGTCGGGTCGGTGGGCGGCGAGTTCAGGTCACCGGCGACGATCACCGGGTACGGTGAGCCGGCCAGTGCGGCGTACAGTTCCCGGCCCTGGGCGTCGCGGACGGCCGGCACCGAGGGTTCCAGGTGTGTGGTGGCCACCCGTACCCGGTCGTGTCGGGTGGCGCCGACGTCCACGGCGATCCAGCCGCTGGGGAGGTCGAAGGTGATCCCGGCCGGGGTGTCGACCACCACCGTCGCCTCGTACAGGTGTGACCGCGGGTTGCTCGCCTGGAGTCCGTCCCGGATCAGCAGCGCGTTCCGGTCGGAGAAACTCGCCTGCTCGGTGGCACTGATCGGCAGCGTTCCGGTGAACATCGTGACGGTCGCGGCGGTGCGGTAGTGGAGTCCGACACCGCGCAGCTCCCGGAGCAGGATGTCCAGGAAGTCGTAGCTGACCTGGAGCGGGCCGCCGAGCGGGCCCTTCTTCCACAGTGCGACCTCCTGCAGGCCGAGCACGTCCGGGCGGGTCTTCGCGAGCAGCCGCGCGATGGCCCGGGCCCGGGTCGGGAAGTCGGTGTCGACCATCCGCTGGTAGGTGAGCCCGGCCCGTTCGACGAGTTCCGGCAGTGTCGGGGCGGTGAGCAGGCCGGTCAGGTCCGCGCCCTGATAGAGGTTGTACGTCGCGACCGTGAGGCGCTGCGGACCGTGTGCCCGGACCGGGGTGGCCGGACCGAACAGGGTGGCGACCACCACCACGGCGGCGAGCAGGGTACGGAAACGTCGGATCATGGCTTCTCCTCGCGGCGGCTCCCGGGCGGTGTCGCCGCATCGCGATCACCGGCACAAGGCTGGCGGAACGTTGACCTGCGCAAACACTCCGGCAGAGCGCTGAGCAACGACGACCGTAACGTGGATCCCGGAGTTGGTTAGCCAGAAAGGCGACACCCGACGGTGCATTGTCCGGACCGGTCGCCCGGCCGTGTCGTTTGTCCGACGACCGTCACCCGACGGCATGTCGATCTGTCTATTCGGGCAGGTGTGAGTGCTGTTCCACGGTGGACGGCCGGTCGTACGATGGCGGAGTGGACGAGCCGCAGATCGACCGTACGACACTGCGCGTGCTCGACGTTCTGCTGGACGGCTTCGAGCGGAACATCGACGTCCACGGCTGGCTGATCATGAAGGCCCTGGGTCGCTCCGGCCCCGCCGTCTACCGCTCGCTGGACCGGCTCGAGGAGTGGGGCTGGATCGAGTCCCGCTGGGAAACCCTGGCCCCGGGCGAGGATCGGCCCCGGAAACGCTACTACCGGATCGTCGCGGACCGGGTGGAGGCGGCCCGTTCCCGGGTACGGGCACAGTCCCGTCCGGTGCCGTCCCGACTGCGGCCCCGGTTCGGCTTCATGAGCCGGCGGCTGGCGGCGCGCTGATGAGCGGCATCGAGATCGTTCTCGGGATTGTCCTCGGTCTTGTCGTCAACGAGACCACCGAACTGTCCCCCTGGCTGGCGCGCGCCTTCGTGGGCTGGTCGGCCCGGATCCAGTACAGCGGGACGGAGCAGGCGGAGATCCGCGCGGAGGAGCTCAAGGCGCTGATCAACGTCCGCCCGGGCAAGCTCTCGAAGCTCTTCACCGGGCTCGGTTTCGTCTCCTCGGCGGTGCTGTTCCGGATCCGGCGGTTCCTCCGCCCGGAGACGGCCGCCACCGGGGACCCGGTGCCCGAGATGCCGGTCGGCCCGTCCCGGAGCCTGGTGTTGGAGGACGAGCCGACGGCGCTGGTGGCGCGGTACCTCTTCCCCAGCGAACGCTACCGGGGCGAGTGGCGGCGGCACTGGATCAGTCTCGTCAAGTCCGGCGGAATCGTATTGATCTACGGCGTACTCGGCGTTTGGGCGGTGCAGGTCCGGATCAAGCCCCGGTACGTCGACGACCTGACGATCTGGATCGTCGTGATCACCGTTCTGCTGCTCCTGTGGCAGTTTCCCCGTTGGTACTTCAACCGCCTGATGCTGACCAACAAGCGCCTGATGACCACCCGTGGCGTGCTGCGTCGCCGGGTCGAGATGCTGCCGCTCATCCGGGTCACCGACCTCCAGTACGTCCAGTCGCCGCTCGGCCGGCTGCTGAACTACGGGACCTTCGAGAACCAGACGGAGCGCTGGCGCAAACCGCTGCGCCGGCTCCACGACCTGCCCAACCCGAACGAGCTCTACCTGCGGATCGTCGAGGAGATGTACGAGCCGGCGGCGGTCGAGGCCCGGCTCGGCTATGACAGCGGCGACCCCTCCGACGCTGACCACGATCTTTTGGCCCTCGACAACCTGTTCGAGACGTGGCCGCCAGCGGAGCACGACGGGGTCGCGCCGTCAGCGCCCGACGACAACCTGACGTCCGAGACACGGATCCCGGCACCCCGCCGGCCGGCGGGGCAGGGCAGCCCGATCGACGATCAACTGGTCCGGCACCTCGGCGCGCTCACCGAGAACGTACAGATCCTGGTCACCGCCGTGCAGGCGCTCACCACCGCGTTGCCGTCGCAGGCCGGGCCGCCACCGACCGCGCCCCCGGACGGCGGGGGCGACGGAGCACGCCCGTCGCGTCGACGGGTGCCGGTCGGGCGTCGACGGGACGCGGCGGCCCGGGAGGCGGCCCGGTGGCGGCGTACGCTCCGGCGGTCCCAGCCCTCTCTGCGGCAGGCGACCGCCGAATCCGCCAACGGCGCCGTGCCACCGGCCAGCTGACCGCGCCGGCGCGGCCGGCAGCAGGGGAAGGCTGCGGCGGGAGACGATAGCGTACGGTCGGTGGAAGCAGCCGACCGGAGCCCCGGAGGCGGTGCACTTCACCGTACGGGCGATCGAGGCGCACAGGTCGACGCTGCCGGCCGACGACCCGCTGGTCGCCCGATCCACCGCCGCCCTGGAACGGGTGACCCGTGCTCTGCCGCCGATCGGGTTGGCGCTGCGCGGCCTGACCCTCACCCCGTCCGGGGTGATGGCCTGCGCGTACCCGGTCGACTCGGCGGCGGACCGGTTCGCGGCCCGGCTCGGCGTCGAACTGGGCGACGACGCCTGGTTCGAGGCTGACTTCCACCGCAACATCTGGTACGCCACGCTTGTGCACTTCGCCGGACCGATCGCCGACCCGGCGGCGGTGGTCGAGTGGGTGGCGGCCCGGCGCCACCGGTCCCTGGGCACAGCCGAGGTGACCGCCGCCGAACTTGTCCGTTTCCGGTTCAACGACCGCCAGCCGGTACGGGTGCCGCTGGCCACCCGCCAGCTCGGCGCGCCGGCCCGGGGCGCCTGACGCCCTGACCGGTCGGCGACCGCCCGACCGCTGCCGGCCGGATCAGTCGAGTCGGGCGGCGATGGTCCGCGCACAGGCCATGGCCTCGCTGTTCGTGGTGTCCACCGTCAGGTCGTAGACGACGCCCTGGTGGACCGTTTCCGCCTCGGTCGCGGCCATCCCGTGGTACCGGTCGCCACGGGCGATCTCGCGGCCCACGGCGACCTCCAGATCGCACCGGACCCCGACCCACAGCACGTCGAGGCCGGCGAGGGCCTGCCGCCACCGCTGCTGGTCCGCCGCCCCGGCCAGGAAGAGGCCGTCGGTGATGATCCGGGCGCCGGCCCGGGCCATCGCAGCGATGCCCGCCATCCACGCCGTCTCGGCGGCCAGGAACTCCGGCCCGACCTGCACCCCAGCCTCCGGGTCCATCGTCACCCCCTCGGGGCGTGTCCGCATCGACGCCGGGATCACCTCGAGGACCAGGGTGTCGGTGCCGACCACGAGCCAGGGGTCGGGCAGGATCGCCTGCAGGCAGCGGGCGATTCCCGACTTACCCGCGCTCGAGCCGCCGTTCAACATAACCACCTGGACCGCCACCAGCCCAGGGTAAAGCCGCCGGACCTGCGGAAACGCGGGTTGTTGGCAGAAGGGCGCGGCGCTGTGCCGGGACGCGTCGCGGGCCCTGGTCCAGACGCCTGCCCAGGGATAGGCCGGCGTCGGTGAAGCCGTGCCGACGGTAGAAGCGCACCGCGTCGTCGTTGCGGTGGTGGATGCCGGCCGACAGGTACGTGATGCCCTGGTCGGTCGCCCACTGTTGGGCCGCCGCCAGCAACGCCGATCCGACCCCGAGTCCCCGGGCCTCGGGCAGCACCACCGTGTGCACCTGCGCCGAGGGCTCGGGACGCAGGATCTGGTGGTCCGGCGGGTCGGAGTGCCGTAACACCTCGACCATCCCGACCACGTGGCCGTCGGCAGCCTCGGCGACCAGAACGGCGTCCCGCCCCGCTGCGTCGGCCAGCACGGAGGTGAAGTGGCGCAGCACCGCCGCCTGCTGCGGAACGCGGTAGATCTCCGGGTCGAGGGCGAGGTGCGCCTCGGCGTTGGCGAGGCGCAACCGCACCAACGAGGGCACGTCCGCCACGGTCGCCGGGCGAATCGTCAGCCCCATCTTCCGCATCGTCCCGATCCTAGGGGTCGGCGCGGCAGCCCGGGGTCCTGGAACGGTCGGCAGGCTCAGCCCGTGGCCGTTACTGGCAGGAACGGGCTCGGCGTACCGCTCCAGGACAGGTGCAGCGCCTCCCGGGCCCGGGTGCAGGCGACGAAGAGCACGCAGCGCTCCCGGAGCAGGTCGCTGCCGTGCTGGATCGGGTCCACGTCGGCCGGGGTGACCTCCTTGCCGAACGGTACGGCGCTGGCGGTCACCCCGAGCACGGCGACGCAGCGGAACTCCAGCCCCTTCATCGCGTGCATGGTCGCCAGGCGTACCCCGTCGACGTCGGCGGCCGGTTGGTCGCGTACCCGGACGGCGGGGATGTCGGCGTCGGCGAGCGCCTCCCGGACCTTCTCCAGCAGCAGGTTGAACCGGGTGCAGACGGCGATCTCGCTGGGGCGTACCCCCTGGTCCAGCCATTGGCGGACCTGGGTGACCAGGGCCGCGACCTCGGCCTGCTCGCTGGGTTGGCCGCCGACGTGCGGCTGCCGGCCGCGCAGCAGGGACCGGTAGCCGGCCAGGCTGTCGGTGCCGTCGCCGCCGAGTTCCTCGACCCGGGTGTGGTCGAGCAACCGCGTGGACCAGGTGAGGATCTCCTCCGTACTCCGGTAGTTGATCCGGAGCCGGAAGCTGCGGCCGGCGGTGGGGACGCCGAGCGCGGCGAGGGAGACCCGGGAGTCGTAGATCCGCTGGTGCGGGTCGCCGGTGACGAAGAGGTCGTCGGGGCCGGCGGGTACGGCGGCGCGCAGCACCCGCCACTGCGCCGGGTGCAGGTCCTGTGCCTCGTCGACGACGACGTGGTCGAACCGGTGCGCCGTCGCCGGGGCGGCGTCGGCGAGCAGCCGGGCCGCGTCGGCGCAGAGCTGCAGGTGGGTGCTGGCGCCGGTGGCCCGCAGTTCGGACCGGAACGTCTCGACCGCCTGCCAGAGCCGTTCCCGCTGACGGGCGCCGAGGGTGTTGCCCCGGCCGCGTCGGACCACCTTCTGGTACGCGGCCAGGTCCTCGACCTGCTGGGCGAGGATGACGTGCCGGTATTCCTGGGCCAGGAACTGTTCGGTCCAGGGCAGGTCGAGCCGGTTTCGGACCCGACGCCAGAGTTGCCGTTCGTCGACGTCGCCGAGCAGTGCCGGCACCCGCCCGGCCAGGTCCCGGACGGCCCGCACCGCGTACGCGTTGACGGTGGTCACCTCGACCCGGTCGAGCCGTTTCGGGTCGTTGTCGAGCAGCAGCGCCAGGTTCTCCCGCAGGGTGTGGGCGAGCGCGTTGGTGTAGGTGGTGAGCAGCACCCGACGGTCGGGGGAGCGGGCGAGCAGGTGTTTGACCCGGTGCAGCGCCACCACCGTCTTGCCGGTGCCGGGCCCGCCGGTCACCTGCACCGGCCCGGTGTACGTCGCCCGGTAGGCGACCCGGCGCTGGGACGGGTGCAGGAAGACCCGCCAGGCGGCGAACGGCTTCTCCAGGATGTCGGCGAGGTCGTCGGCGCTGCTGACCAGGGTGATCCGGTTGCTGGTGTTGGCGATCGCGATCGCCAGGCTGTCGCTGCTCGGATCGCGTTCGTCGGCGTCGGCGGGACGGCGTTCGGCGACGATGTCCCGGTACACCTCGTCCGGGGTGTTGCCTTCGGCGAGGTACTGCAGGACCTCGAACTGGTCCTCGGGCAGCAGGGTGCCGAACGCTTCCAGTTGCGGCTTGTCGATGATCGTCCGGACCGCGCGGAGCACCTGGTCGTCGATGCCGAGCTGGCGCAGCGTCTTGTCGGAGTGGGTGGCGAAGAGCAGGCTCGGTGCCGTCTTCGCGGCCTTCTCCAGCGCCGGGGTGAGCTGTTCGAGGGCGACGACGTTGCGGACCTCCAGCGCCCGGGTGGCGCTGTTGACGGTGTAGAGGCGTTTCGCCGCCCAGCCGTACGCCTCGTCGTGCGGGACGACGTTGAGCAGCAGGAACGTGTCGCTGCCGTCGTCGGGGGCGAGGACCACGCCGCGCCAGAAGTCGCTGACCCGGATGGTCCGCATCCGGGGGTCGCGGGCGTTGTTCACCGACTCCAGGTGCAGGCCCTTGTCGGCGTGCAGTTCGGCGATGCTGAGCTGCTGGAACTTCGCCATCGCCTTGCGTACGCCGGCCCGGACCGGTTTTTCGAGCAGCTCCCAGCTCTCCCAGAAACTGTTGGCGAGGGCGAGGTGCGGCACGGCGGACCTCCAGAGTGGTCAGTCGATCGCGGCCTGCCACACCCTACCCGCCGCATCCGCGGAATGACGCTCCGGCGGCCGAGGGAGGTGCTCGGCGGCGATCTGGGCGATCTGCGCCGGGGTGCCGGCCATGATGGTGCGGGCGTGCTCGGTGACGAGGTCGACGGGCCAGTCCCACCAGGCGGCGCGGAGCAGCAGCTCGACGTCGTGGTCGTCGAACCGTTGCCGGATCGGGCGGGCGGGGTTGCCGCCGACGATGGTGTACGGCGGTACGTCGGTGGTGACCACCGCACCGGCGGCGATGATGGCGCCGTCGCCGATCTGTACGCCCGGCATGATGGTGGCCTGGTAGCCGCACCACACGTCGTTGCCGAGCACGGTGTCGCCCCGGCTCGGCAGGCCGGTGACGATGTCCAGCGTCCGGTCGGTCCAGACGCCGCCGAACATGGTGAACGGGAACGTGGAGACGCCGATCGTGGGGTGCTCGGCGCCGGCCATCAGGAACCGGGTGCCGGCGGCGATCGCGCAGTACCTGCCGATGACCAGCCGCTCCGGCCCGTAACCGTAGAGCACGTTGCGGTGCTCGAACGCTGTCGGGTCGTCCGGGTCGTCGTAGTAGGTGTACTCGCCCACCACGATCTTCGGCGAGGTGACCAACGGTTTGAGGAACACCACGCGGTCGTGGGCGGGCAGCGGGTGCAGGATCGTGGGGTCGGGGGTCACGGTATCTCCTCGCGGTGAGATGGTCGGTGCTTTTGAATGGGGGTGGCGGGTTACGCCAGGTCCGCCAGTACCCGGGCGCGGGTGGGGTGGCGCAATTTCCGCATCGCCGCGCTCTCGATCTGGCGGATGCGTTCCCGGGTCAGCCCGTGTCTCCGGCCGATCTCGTCCAGGGTGCGGGGATGGTCGTCGTCCAGGCCGTACCGCTGGCGGATCACGGCGGCCTCCCGCTCGGTGAGGGTGCCCAGCACATTGTCGAGGTACCGACGCCGCCAGCGGGTCGCGACCGTGATGGCCGGGTCGGGTGCGTCGTCCGGGATGAGGTCGCGCAACTCGGCCTCGCCGTCGGTGCCGACCGGAGTGTGCAGCGAGACCGGTTCGCGGTTGTGTCGCAGCAGCTGTTCCACCTTCTCCGGCGGTAGGTCGAGGTGGGCCGCGATCTCGGCGGGAGTGGGCTCCCGGTCGAGCTGTTGTGCCAGCGTACGGCGGGTGCGGATGACCCGGTTGAGTACCTCCACCAGGTGGACGGGGAGTCGGATGGTGCGGCTCTGGTCAGCCAGGGCGCGGCCGATCGCCTGCTTGATCCACCAGGTGGCGTAGGTGGAGAACTTCAGCCCGCGCCGGTGGTCGAACTTCTCCACGGCGCGCATCATCCCGATGGTGCCCTCCTGGATCAGGTCGAGCAGGGGTAGTCCGCCGGCGACGGCGTACCGCTTGGCGATCGAGACGACCAACCGGAGGTTGGCCTCGACCATCTGTTGTCTGGCGCGTCGGCCGTCCGCCGCGCGCCGCCGCAGTTCGGCGCGCTCGGCGGGGTCGAGCTGGTCGCCGTCCTCGTCCAGCCGCCGCTGGGCCAGGGCGCCGGCCTCGATGCGGGCGCCCAGGCGCACCTCCTGCTCGGCGGCGAGCAGCGGGGTGCGGCCGATCGCCCTGAGATAGTCGGCCACCGCGTCGGTGGTGGGACCGGCGGGCGTGGTGCGGGTGGTGACGGGCAAGCGCGGTGTCCTTCCGGGTTGACGCTGGGCGGTGCGGTGGTCGCGGCGGGCGGTCAGGGACGTCGGGCCTGTCCCATGCCGCGTTGGCGGGCGGCGGTGCGATTGCCTGGGTTGATCGCCATGCGGGGCTGCTCCTTCCGTGCCGGCCGCTCACCAGCACGGGTACAAACTTAGGTCGAGCCTAGAAGCATGTCAAGAAAAAACTTAGGCCCGACCCATGTATAGTGGCGGAATGACCGTGCAGAGCACCGGCCTCAGAGCCCTGAAGAAGCAGCTGACCAGGGAGAACATCTCCAACCAGGCCACCCGGCTGTTCCTCGAACGGGGCTTCGACAACGTGACGATCGCCGACGTGGCCGCCGCCGCCCAGGTCGCCAAGATGACCGTCACCAACTACTTCCCGCGCAAGGAAGACCTGGCCCTGGACATGCGCGAGGTGTTCGTGCAGCAGTTGGCCGCCGCCGTCCGCGAACGTGAACCGGGCGAGTCGGCGCTCGCCGCCCTGCGCCGGGCGTACCTCGCCGCCGTGGCCGGGCACGATCCGGTCGTCGGGTTCTCCGGCCCCGAGTTCGCCCGCATGATCATCGACAGTCCGGCGCTGGTGGCCCGCCTACGGGAGTTCCACGACGAGCGGGAGAGAGTCCTCGCCGCGACCCTGGCCGAGGAGACCGGCGCCCCGGACGGCGACCTCATGCCCCGGGTCGCCGCCACCCTGCTGGCCGGCGTTCACCGGCTGCTCTTCGAGGAGACGATGCGCCGTACCCTCGCCGGCGACGACAACAACTCGATCGCCGAGGCCATCACCCGCGAGGCCCGGGTCGCCTTCGAGGTCCTCGGGGCGTCACTCGCGGATTACGCGACCCGGCCGGCCGGATAGCCGGGTCGCGGCCGTCAACTCCCGAAGCGGTCGACCAGCCAGAGATGTGCCGGCGTTCGGCGGTTTCGGAACGGCGAGGCCGCCCGGCAAGCTCTGGGAGTTGCCGACAGACGACAACGGGGTGGTGTGGTCATGCGGGCGACGGGCGATCGTCGGTGGCGCCAACTGCCGGCGGACGTGCGGGCCGAGGTCCGGCGGCGGGCGGGACGCGGCGAAGGGTACCCGGATCCGGCGGTGGCAGGCGCGGCGGTGGCCTGGGCGGGGCGTGCGCGTCTGACGCGTGTGGCCCTGCTCCACGGTTGCTTCATCGCGTTGGTGGTCGCCGCTGGCGCGGCCGGCGGGTCCGGTCCGGTTGCCGCAGCCGGCGGCGCGGTCGAGTGGATGGTGCCGGTCGTTGTCCTGCTGTTATCTCTGGCACTGCTGTTCGTGGCCGCCCGCCGGCTGAGCCGGTCACCGGCCAGGGTGGAAGCCGCCAACCTCGGGTGGTTGGCCGATGAGGAACGCGTCACCCCTCCGCCGACGCCGGTGGCGATCCACCTTCGTAGGCCGCTGCTCTCGTGGGTCTGGCGGCCGTTCGTCTCCGCAGCGTGTTTCTGGAACTTCGCGCGCGGCCAGGATTTTCCGTTGCCCGGGTTCGGACCCTGGGTCTTTCTCTTGCTCGGGATCGTGATGGCCGTTGCCGCGGTGGCGGGGTACGTGCGGTCCCGGGAGCCGTTGGCGCTGCTCGGGCCGGACGGCGTACATCTGACCCGTTCCGAATCGTCGGCACCGGTCCCGTGGGCGGGGATCGGTCGTATCCGACCGCTGGCGGAAGCGGTCTGGAACCCGCCGCACACGTTCAAGGCGGCGTACCGCAGCTATCTGGCCTGGGAGTTGCTCTCGGGCGGAGACCTCGAACGTCGGCTTGGACTCGTTGGCGACAGCGAGTATCCGACACTGGCCCGGCAGCTACCGGGCTTTCTGTTCGACATCGCCCGGATCCGGCCCGACGCTTTGACGATCATCCGCGCGTCGCGTGCCTTCGCCGCCGCGGCAGGCGAGCCCCAGGAGACCGAGGCCAGCGGCGGAGACGGCACCCCGTCCGCCTCCGCCACCGCCTGACGCGCCGCATCCGAAAGCCGGAGCGGATCACGCCCACCTGGGCGGGGTGTCAGTCAGTTTCCTTGGGGTGACCAACGCCCGCGTAGGTGATCCAGACGGTCCGGGCGTTGTCGTCGACCAGATACCAGATCCGTTCGCCGGCGGTGACCTCGTACTGCCAGCGTTCAAGGTGCTGGCCCTTCCACGCGCCGCTGGCGAGCGAGCCCTTGAGGCGGTGGTGGCGCTCCGGCGCTGCTTTCGCCCTCGGATTGGCCCGGATGGCGTCGTACGCCCGCCGGAGGTTGCCGGCGGCCTGACGGGCCAGTTCCTCCCAGCCGACGGCTGCCGAGGAGTTGGCGAACCTGAGGTCGTATTCCGCGCCGATCGGCGGCGGTGCCGCCCGGTCGCCACGCTTCGGACTCATCGCTCCTCATCCGCGGGCGGCGGCACGGCACCGAAGTCGCCCTCGGGCTCACGGCTGAGGATCTCCAGCAGGGTGGGGTCGCTGTACACCTCGGCGGTGTGCCGCCACTGGGCCAGCAGCACCGCGATCGGGGTCAGGTTGTCCAACGAGGCGGCCCCCTGGGTTACCGCCACAAGTTCGGAGAGGAGCTGGTCGACGTCCGTTTCCGGGAGAAAGGTGACCCAGGGCAGCGCGTCGACCAGAACTCGGCGTACCACGTCCAGGGAGCCGGTGCGGACCAGGCCGGCCAGCAGGCGGGCGGTGAAGTCGACGACAACAGCTTCGCGTTCCATCTGGTCGGCCCGGATCAGGGCCAGATCGTCGGCGTCGCGGCGGCGGAGCCGCAGCGCGCGTACCACGTTCAGGCGCTCTGCGGCCGCACCGGGACGGTGCAGGAACTCGCTGAACGGCACCTCGTCATGGACCGCAACCATGACATCCACACTACCGTGGATATCCGTCTCTGCCAGCACCGTTCCTTGATCAGGATTGACGAGGCCGGCCGGCAGCGCCCGGTGATCAGTCCGCGAACGGGGGTCGTGGCAGCGGCGGCAGCGGAGGCGGCTGCCTCGTCTCGTCCAGGATGGTGCTCTGCCACCGGCAGACGACGGGGGCGGCGAGTTGACCAGCCAGCCAACCGAGCACGCCGGCCGCGACGACGATCGACACCAGCGCCGCTGCCAGCAAGCTGGGGCGCAGCGGTTTCCCGGGTACGGGGTTCCTGCTCCGATCGTGCGGGATCGGCGGGAGTGGTGGCGGCAGCATCATAGTTTCGCCAGCACCTCCTGCCCGACGGCGACCGCGGCCTCGACGATGGCCGCATCCCCGATGCCCGTCGCCGCGTACTCGACGGCCACCCGGTAGGTACCGGAGCAGGCGGTGAGGCGGAGCACACGGCCGGTGTCCGGGGACCCCTCGAGCCAGTAGACCGCGGCGTCGCCGAGCGCGACCGGATGGTTCTGGCGGTTGAGGGCCGGCCTGAGCCCGTCGCGGGCGAGACAGCTCGGTCCTCGCCCCCCGCTACGGCCGTAGCGGGTGACCCCGACAGCGAGTTCGCCACGTCGGCCGTCGGCCCCGGTCTCGCCCTCGGCGATGCAGTAGTTCCACCGCTCTCCGGGCGCCTGACCCTGTTCCGTGCGCAGCGGACCGTGGCCGGGTGCCAGGAGGGTGAATATCTCGGGCCGGACGAGCGGACACACCGGAGGCGGCGCGGGTGGCGCCACGGTGGCTGTCCGCCACCCCTGCCAGCCACCGAACACGCCGGCTGCCAGGACACAGACGGCCAGCACCGCCACCCGGGCGACGTCCACCGGTTTCATGGCTGTCACTGTGGAGGCGGCCGTCAAGGGGCCGCCCTGTTCACCCCGGCCCTCTAGGGCACCCCGAAATGGAGGCCCACTCGACCCCTGTGCTGGCGGCAGTACAGCCGGACGGGCGCACCCGTGACACCATCTGTCGATGCGACCGGAATCCCGCCACCTCAGCGTGTACATCGACCGGCCGGTGGCGGAGGTGTACTCGTTCGCCTCCGACCCGGCGAACCTGCCCCGGTGGGCGCCAGGGCTGGGCAGCTTGGTGGTGAAAGTCGACGACAAGTGGTTCGTCGAGACGCCCGAGGGGCGGGCCCGCGTGATGTTCGCCCCGGACAACCGGTACGGCGTGCTCGACTATGAGGTGCTGACGCCCTCCGGTGCGAAGGTGTACGTGCCACTACGCGCCATCGCCGACGGCGACGGCTGCGAGGTGGTCTTCACGCTGCGCCGTACGCCCGGGATGACCGACGCCGAGTTCGAGCGGGACACCGCGTTGGTCAGCGGCGATCTCGCCCTGTTGAAGAAGGTCCTGGAGAGCACCGGCACCTGAGAGCATGACCTGCTGGCCGCCCCGGTGCACCATTCCCGGCAGTCTCAGGCTGATTCCCGTTGACGATCCGGGTCGGCGGCTGACGGCGTCGGCAGCATACGTTGCTCGTGCACCCGGACCTCGGCACGGTACCGGTGGGCCGCCGGATGCCAGATCTCCTCGAACGGTCCCATGACGTCGCCGCCCGCGCCCCGGCGTCGTACCCGCAGGCCCAACCAGCTGAGCCCGGCCAGGATCGCGGCCAGCGTGACGGCGAGCACCAGGACCGGCAGGACGGCATCCATGAGCCGAGACTACGCCCGGCACGCCGGTCCTCCAGTCCGGCCAGCGTGCGGTGGGCGGGCAGCCCGAACGTGTACGGACCAGCCGGGCCGAGGCGCCACCCACAGTTCGCGATGTGCCTGAGAGTCACCACGGTGACTCTCAGGCACGTTGTCCAAACGACGAACCGCTGCCGCCGGGGCAGGCCGCTGCCGAACAGAGCTTGCCGAGCGGCCGGCGCAACCTTTCCGCGCATCCGACTCGTACGTCCTGCAGACACGAACGAAAGGTGGCCAATGCCGGAACCGGAAAGTTTTGACGACTTCGTCCGCGCCTGCTCCCATCGACTGTACCGGGTCGGATACCTGCTGACCGGCGGCAACCGGGCCCAGGCGGAGGATCTGGTCGCCGAGGTGCTCGCCCGGGTCTACCTGGCCTGGCACCGAATACGACCCGGAGACGGCTTCGGGTACGCCCGCCGAACCATGGTCAACCTGCACACCGACTGGTGGCGTGGGCTGCGACGCCAACGCGAGACGCTCAGCGCCGTCGTGCCGGACGTGACCGACGGTGTGGACCACGGCGGCCGGTTCGCGCAGCAGGACAGCGTGATGCGTGCGCTGCGCCAGCTCACCCGCCGGGAACGGGCCGTGGTGGTGCTGCGCTACTTCCTCGACCTCACCGAGCAGGACACCGCCGTCGAGCTGGGCGTCACGCGCGGCACGGTGAAGAGCACCAATGCCCGCGCGCTCGCCAAGCTGCGCGTCTCTCCTGACCTCGTCGAGCCTGACCTCGTCGAGCCGTCGAGGTCAACCGATCTGCCGTCGCGGGTGGGAGCCCCGACCCGACCCAGGGAGTCCTGATGCGAGACATCCACGATTTGCGTCACGCCCTCAACGCCGAAACCACGGACGTGGCCGTACACATCTCACCGGACCTGGTCCGGCGCCGCGCCCACCGGATCCGGACCTGGCGTCGGACCGTGGCCGCCGCCGCCGTGATCGCCGTCGCGGCCGGTACCGTCTCCACGGTCAGGCTGGTCAACGCCGCGACCCCGGGCTTCGACGTCGCCGGGCCGCCGTCGTCGGGGACGTCATCCTGCCCGAGCCCACCGGACGGTCCGACCAGCGGAACGAACGCCCTCGGGACGTTGGTCGACACCGGTGCCGTTCTCGACGTACCGAGCAGGAACCTCCGATACGACGTCCTCATCGGCCTCACCTGGACCATCGACGAGCCCGGCTTCGCAGTGGCCTTCCGCGATCAGCAGGCCGGCACGGTCGAGGTGTGGGACACGACGCTGGAGGTGCGCGACCCTAGCGGGGACCTGGCAGGGAAGCGGGCCGACGATCCGCCCCGTCAGTTCCTCAGCAGCCAACTCGAACTCGGGCCGAACACCGTCCTCGACGTCGGGCTCTACACCAGGACGGCGCACCGCATCACGGTCGCCTCCGAGGGAGCCGCGACAGACGCCGAGACCTCCCGGAACGCCGCCACCGGCTGGACCCTCTTCTGGGCCCAGCGCCGGGCCACTCCGCTGCCGCCGGAGCGGCACACGGTCTCGGGGTTCTACGAGGGCCCGGAACAGGTGACACTCACCGCGTACGACGCCGTCGGGCAGCCACAGCACACCGTCACCGGCGGCCTGGGCGTCGGCGGCAGCGTGCAGAACCCGAGAGACGGGTCCGCCAGGCCGGCCGATCCGACCAGCTCACCCACCACCCCGACGGCGACCTGCCCGTCCCCGGACGACGCCCCGAGATAGCAGCGGGCAGCCGTTCCGAGAGGCGGAGCCCCGGGCCAGCCGCAGAGGCGGCTCCCGGGGCTCCGACGCATCCTGTCGCTCACGCGCCGACCCATGCCCCAAGCCAGACGAGTGGTCGTGGCGGCGTCGCGAGGAGCAGGCGTCAGGAAACCGACGGCGGCCAGCGGTGGGTACGCCATTCGTCCCAGGTCGCGAATCCCGCCGGCGGGTCGTCGATCGGCTCGCTGCCGTCGAGTTCGCCTGGCGTGGGGATGTCGATGGTGGCCGCCCACTCAGCCAGTTCCTCGTCGGACATCGGCCACGTCGTGTGTGGCGCCTCGGCTTGGCGCTGGTCCAGGCGTCTACGCTGCTCGGCCCGGGTCACCTCGAAATAGCGTATCTGCACCGCTGCGCCGACGTCTGCTGCTGCCTGCCGTAGGGCGGAGCGTTCGTCTCGACTCCACAGTCCGTAGTCGATCACGACGTTGTTGCCGAGTTCGAGGGCGCGTAGCCCGATCTCGATGAGTCGTCCTTCGATCACGTCCTGAGCCGACGGCGGATTCTCGTGCCGGTAGAGAGCCTTCACCCACTCGTCCTTCGTGAGACGAAGCGCTTTCTGCTCGACCTCGATGCGCCGGGCGGCGGTGGTCTTCCCGGTACACGGAAGTCCCACGGTCAGGAACAGTGTCGGTTGCCGCATCATCCCTGGCTACCGCAGATGCCGGGCCAGGTCGAGCACCTCGGACAGCTGTTCGTGGTCAACCGCCGGGCCTCCCAGGCCGACCGGCCAGTCCCCGGGCACCCCGAGATAGCAGCAGGCAGCGTTCCGTAGCACGCAGCTCCGGGCGCCGGAGAGTCCCGAAGGTGACTCTCCGGCACAGCCGGTGATCAGAGGTCGGAATCGTCCGCCTGGGCCTGCTCGTAGAACCACCGGAGCTGCTCGATGAGCGCCTTGCGGGCCTCGGGGTCGACGAGCACCGTGAGCGGGAAGCCGGGCCGGAGCGCGAGCTTCGCGGCGGCGATCTCCACCCCCGGCACCGTGTTCAGCCGCTGCCGGAACTCCTCCCGCAGCCTGATGTCGTCGAACGGCGTACGGATGCTGAGGTGCTGGAACACGATCTCGAACTTGCCGCTGGGATAGATCGTCGCTGGCCAGATGTTGCCGAGCGGGTGGCCCTTGTCCCGGGCCAGCAGGAAGCAGGAGGTTTCCCCGCCGGTGCCGAAGCCGAAGACGCCGCCGAGGTCCGTCCAGGCCTCCAACACCTGCGCGGTGGCGTCGGCGACCTCCGGGCTCAGCAGCTCTGTCAGCTGCTCGGCGAACCGGACGTCCCGGTCGACGCGGGGACGGGGCAGGTCCTCCGGCGTCATCCCGATCAGCTGGGCCAGTTCCTCGGTGACGATCCGCTGCGCCGGGTTGGCCCGGTCGTACCTGTCGAACTGCACCCCTTCCGCCTTCAGCAGCTCGCGCGGGTCGTCGGTACGGCCCGGCTCCGGCCAGCGGAAGCTGGGCGAGATGGTGCCCTCGACCTGGAGCACCCGGTGCGCGTTCGGGGTGGGGTGACTGGCGATCCGTGCCCCGACCGGGACCGGATGGCTGCCGATGAGGGCGGCGACGTCGCCGTACGTCGTCCAGGAGCCGGCGGGCAGCTCGGCGAGCGCCCGGTTCATGATGTCCCAGGGCACCTCCGACCGGGTGTCCGCCGCTGCGGAGGTGGGTCCGGGCCAGTTGGTGATGATGCGTTCGGCGAGCGCGTCGGCCCGGTGTTGGATCTCCGGGCGTCCCCAACGCTCCCGGTCGGCGATCTCCCGGTTGAGGGCGAGTCCACTCTTCGCCAGCATTGCCCGCTTCACAGTGAACGAGCTGTTGCTCAACTCGGAGTTGTAGCCGGTGAGGGTGAGGTTTCCGAGCGTGTGGAGCAACCCTTCGTGCGCTTCGGCGAAGTTCTCGTCGGGATCGAGATCCTCGCTCAGCAGCTGCCGCCACTCCGGGGTGGGCGTCTGCGGCAGCACGTGCTCGATGGTCAGCCTGTCGGGCCTCACCGGCTCCTTGCCGCCGTACGACTCCTCCAGCCACTGCAGGACAAGTTTGCGCTGGTGGGGGCGGCCGTTGAGGTAGTACGGCATGGTCCGGACCGCGGCGCGGACACTGGCGTCGGTGGCGTAGTACTTGCGACCGGTCGACAGGTACGCCCGGACCGCCTCGTCGACCGGCAGGTCACGGCTCATCTCGGTGACGATCGAGAGCAGGATCCGGTTGATGTTCGCGGTGGCCCGGCCGATGACCAGCCGCCGGACGAAAAAGCTCTCGACGTGGAGCATCGCCGAGGCGATCTGCGCGGAGGTGGCGCTCTGCTGGTCCCGGCGGTCGAGCAGGTGCAGCAGGAGCGGGTAGACGGTGGTGGTTCCCCAGGCGCTGAGCCGGGCGAGACGATGCCGCACCTCCGGGTCGGCCTCGTCCTCGGGGTGCAGGATGACCCGGAGCAGCAGGCCGAGCCGGCCGAACCGGCGTACCTCGGCCTCGATCTCCTCCTCCGTGCGCATGCGGTGCAGCCGCACCTGCTGGGCCGAGTAGATGTCCGACTGCTTGACCCGGGGGTTGGCCTGCACCAGGTCGAGCCAGAAGAGCAGCTCCAACTCCTCGCGGCTGAGCCGGCTCTGCAGCGGCAGCCACAGCGACTCGTAGACGGCCTCACCCCGGGTCGGCAGCCGCATGAAGAGGTAGTTGCGCAGCAGGTCCGCCTGCTTGAGCTGCAACCCGGTGTTGTTCAGCGACTCGAAAATCCGATAGACGTTGTCGCCGGCCTGGGCGGTGACCGAGACCAGCGCCAGCCCGGAGATGACCGCGTCCTCGATACGCTCGATGTCCAGCGGATCGTCGGGGGCGTCGTACGCGGCGAGCTGGTCACCGAAGAACCGGTACGCCGCACCGACCGGATCGCTCCCGCCGGCCTGCGGAGTCGAGTCCAGACAGGCCAGGTACGCCGCCCGGTCGGCTTGGGTGGGTAGCAGTTTCGGCCGCTGCCGCTCCGACCGCCACTTGTTGATCAGGAACTGTTCGGTGATCCGTTCGCGGTGCTCGGGACCCTCGTGCTGGGCGCGGTGGTCGCGGATGGTGCAAAGCAGGATGGAGAGGGTGGTCAGCCGCTGCTGGCCGTCCACCACCAGAAACTCCGAGACACCGGCCGGGCCGATCGACGGGCTCGGCGCCAGCACGACCGAGCCGATGAAGTGCGTGGCGCTCCGGTCCTCGACCCGGTCCTCCGCCAGCTTGACGATGTCCTCCCACAGCCGCCTGAGCTGGTCAGACCCCCACGAGTAGGTCCGTTGGTACAACGGCACCTGGTACTGCTTCGCGCCCTCCAACAACTCCCGCAGTGTTGTCTCCTGCGCCGCGACCATGCCTGCTCCCGTCTCCACCCGTACCGCGCAACGGGGGCAAGACAATCAATCCGACGTACGACGGGACAACCTACGTCGGGCCGGAAACGTCGCCGAACGGTCGATGTCCGGTCGACGCCACGGACGCAGGATCGGCGGTACGGCAACGTGGAGCACCGCGACGCGGGGAGCGTCGCGGCGGCTGGTCACACCTCGAAGCGGTCGGTGAGGGAGTCGGTCAGCTCGGTGACCTGGGAGGCGTCGGGACGCTCGACGTCGAACGTGTCCATCCTGCTGTAGGTGTACCTGATCTCGTCGTACCCTGGCAGCACGCTCGGCAGCTCGACGGTGAATTCGTGCAGGCTACCGTCGCGGCTCGTGCGCGCCCGGAACGGAACCGCCTTGGCCTTCGGGCCGAGTTCGGTGAGCAGCTTCTGGGGGACGTTGCGCGAACGGGTGAGGTCCAGCAGGCCGGTGAAGTCGTGCCCGCCCTTCCGGTCCGCGCTGACGACGCAGTTGGCGAGGTCGGCGGCGCGACTGTGGTCGCTCTCGCGCAGCGCGCGAAGAGGGCTGTCCGGTGGAAAGTCTGCGGCACCGCCGTGCATCCAGCTGGTCTGACCGGGTACGTCGGGCAGCCGCAGGTACAGATCAGCGCCGATCTGGATCACTTCGACCTCGAAGAGGTCGCCCGCCACATCCTCCAAGAAGATGTTCGTCCGGGCTTTCCTGCCATCGGGATCCATTCTGGCTTCGGTCCTGATCCCGGGGACCCGCATGACGACGGTGATGAGTCCCTGGTTCGTTTTCGCAGCCGCGTCCACCAACTTCTCCACCGGGCTGAACTGGCTGGCGTCCGGCGTGGAGGTCGCACTGGGCGGGGCTGCTCTGCCGAGAGGCGTCCCGCTGATGCCGCAGCCAGCGACCGAGAGGCTCATCGCGGTGACGAGGACGAGGCCCGACGCCGCTGACCTACGAACACCTGTCTGCACGGTCTTCCTTCCCGCAGAGAATCACGCGGATGCTATCCGAACAGGGCTCGAATCCGACGGAGATTTTCGGCTCTCACCGTTGCCCGCGAACCACAGCACCGGGCGGGTCGCCGGCGCCGCGGGCGATGTCGGTGCACGCACCCGATCATGGCGCTTCGAGCAGGCATGTGCGCTGGCAAGATGAGCGGGGTGACGGTGCTGCTGCGCAGAAACCTCCTGGTCGCGGTCCTGGTGGTCGCCGTGCTGTGGGTGCCGTCCACCATCACGGCCGGTGGCTGGGCCCGGATCTGTGCCGGGATCGTGCTGGCCGCCCTGACCGGTGCCGCGCTTGTGCTCAACCGCCGGGCGCCCGTCGCGACGACCGCGGCGGTCGCGGCGACGACCCTGGTGGGTGCGGCCCTCGACGTCTGTCAGGATCCGATGTTGGCCACCGCCTGGTGTCTGTACCTGGTGGCGGTGGAACGCGGTCCGTACGTCCGGACGCTGGTGACCACGCTGGTCGGCATGCTCGCCGGATTCGTCCTGGTCATCGGAGTCTCGCCCGGCCTCGGCGCGCGGGTGGCCGTGGCCACGGCCGCGTTGTGCCTGGCGTGGCTGGTCGGCACCGCCGTGGGCCGGCGGATGCTCTCCGAGCGGGCGGCGGAGAGGGCGCGGCTACAGGTGGACCTGGCCCGTGAGGTGCACGACGTCGTGGGGCACACACTCGGGGTGATCGCCGCCGAGGCCGGTGTGGTCCGGGCACTGCCGGACGCGGGCGAGGCCGAACTGCGCGAGACGCTCGCCGACATCGAGTCGCAGGCCCGAGGCGCTCTTGAGGAAACGCAACGCCTGGTGCGTACCCTGCGGGATCCCGGACCGACACTGGACGGGCTGCCGGCGATCATCGCCACCACCCGTGCTGCCGGAGTCTCCGTGGACGCCCGACTGGAACCGCACGGCCCGGTCGACGCCGACATCGGCGTGGCGGTGGTGCGGATCGCGCAGGAGGCGCTGACCAACGTGGTGCGGCACGCTCCGCGGGCCCGCTGCACCGTCGAGCTGTGGGAAACCGGAAAGGAGATCGCCGTACGGGTACGAGACAGCGGCGCACCCGGGCCGGCGCCGGCCTCCGGCGGTACCGGGTACGGCCTGCGCGGCATGCGGGAACGCGTCGCGGCCCTCGGCGGTACGGTGGCGTGGGGCGGCACCCCGGAGGGCGGCTTCGAGGTCGAGGCGCGGTTACCGATGCGGAAGGTCTGACGGTGGGAATCTCGGTCCTGCTCGCCGACGACGACGCGCGCTTCCGCGGGGTCTACCGGAAGCTGTTCGACCGTACCGAGGGGTTCCGCACCGCCGGGGAGGCCGCCGACGGTGCGGAGGCCGCCCGGCTGTGCCTCGCGCTGAAGCCGGACGTGGCGCTGCTGGACGTGCAGATGCCGGGCGCGGACGGGCTGGAGGCGGCGCGGCGGATCCTGCCGGCCACCGACACCCGGGTGATCATGCTGACCACGTTTCACCTGGACGACTACGTGCACGAGGCGCTGGTGCTGGGCGCCTCGGGATTCCTGCTCAAGAACGCCTCCCCGCAGGAGGTGCTGCGAGCGGTCCGGGCCGTACACGACGGGCACGCCATGCTCGCGCCGGAGGTCACCGCGCGGATGCTGCACACGTTCGCGCAGCGCCGGCCCCAGCGCCGGCACCACTTCGCCGGGCAGTTGCTCTCCGAGCGGGAGGTGCAGGTCATCCGGTACGTCGCGCGCGGCTACTCGAACCAGCAGATCGCCGACGAGTTGTTCCTGAGCCTGGAGACGGTCCGTACCTATCTGCGCCGCACCTTCGCGAAGTTGGACGTGCGCGACCGCACCCACCTGGCCGTGCTGGCCTACGAGGCGGGCCTGCTGCACGATCAGCGCTGAACCACGCTGTCTACTTCCGGGGGACGCGAGGTGCCGGCCGGGGCCGCGATTCTGGGCGGGTGATCGAAGTAGCCCAGCTCAGCAAACGTTACGGCTCCAGGGTCGCGGTGGACGACGTCAGTTTCACCGTCCGGCCCGGCCGGGTGACCGGGTTCCTGGGCCCGAACGGCGCCGGCAAGTCCACCACCCTGCGCATCCTGCTGGGACTGGACCGGGCCGACGCCGGGACCGCGCTCGTCGACGGCAGGCCGTACCGGAGGTTGCGTCACCCGCTGCACACGGTGGGGGCGATGCTGGACGGCGCCGGGCCGGTGCCCGAGCGGCGGGCCGTCGACCATCTGACCTGGATCGCCCAGTCCAACCGGATTCCCCGGCGGCGGGTGACCGAGGTGCTCGACCTGGTCGGGCTCGCCGGGGTCGCCAGGCAACGGGTGAAGAAGTACTCGCTGGGTATGGGCCAGCGTCTCGGGCTGGCCGCGGCGCTGCTCGGTGATCCGGAGATCCTCGTGCTCGACGAGCCGGTCAACGGCCTGGACCCCGACGGGATCCGCTGGGTGCGGACGTTCCTGCGCGACCAGGCGGCCCAAGGTCGTACGGTGCTGCTGTCCAGCCACCTGATGACCGAGATGGCCGACACCGCCGACGAGGTGGTCGTGATCGCCCGGGGGCGCATCGCCGCGCGCGGCCCACTCGACGAGATCACCGCCGGGCACGGGTCGCTGGAGAGGGCCTTCTTCGCGCTCACCGCCGACCAGGGTCCGGGACGGTGACTGCCGTGGCCGCCGCCGTCCGCGCGGAACTCACCAAAATCCTCACGCTGCGCGTCACCTGGATCGTCACCGGCGGCATCCTCGCCCTGCACCTGCTGATCGTCGTGGCGAACCTGGGGCGGACCGGTACGGCGGTCGCCGACATCACCCCGGACGGCCTGATCGAGCTGTTCGTCGGCCAGCCACGCCCGGCGCACCGGGCGATCGTCGACTTCCTGGTCTCGTCGTCGTTCCAGATGGGCCTGTTCCTGCCCGGTCTGGCGGCGGTGCTGGCGGGCCAGGAGTTCCGGGCCCGTCAGCTCGGGTGGTCGGTGTTGGCGGTTCCCCGCCGGGGCGTACTGGTCTTCGCGAAGACCGTCGCGGTCGCCGCGTACCTGCTGTTCGTGTCGCTGGTGATCGCGGGTGTCAGCGCCGCCTTCATGTGGGCCGCCGTCAGGGGCTGGGATCCGGGAGTCGTGGTCAGCGGCGACGCGCTGCTGGGGCAGGCACGGTTCCTGACCTTCGCCGTGCTGTGGGCCCTGGTGGGGTACGCCCTCACGCTCGTCGCGCGCAGCACGCTGATCGGCATCATCGCCTCGGTGGCGCTCATCGCGGTGACGATGACCCAGGTGCTCGCCCTGCACCTGCCCGCGCTGGATGCGCTGTTTCCGCTCAGTGCCGGGCGTAACCTGCTGCTCAACCCCGATGACTCCCGGCTCAGCGCCGGCCCGGTGCACGCCCTGGTGGTGTTGCTGCTGTGGCCGCTGCTCACCGTCACGGCCGCCGGACTGCTGCTGCACCGCAGGGACGCGCGGTGAGGGCCCCGCTGACCGCGGAACTGACCAAGATCCGTACGTTGCCGGCCAGTTGGATCGCACTGGGGCTCACGGCGGTCGCGAACACGGTGCTCGGCATCGTCGCCGGCACCGACTCCGTCCGGATCGCCTCCCCGGACGGCGAGGTGGCCGTGGGCCAGGTCGGCACGCTGATGCTCGCCCCGGTCTACGTGTTCGTCGCGATCGCGGCGGTCGCGGCCGGCACCGAGTACCACGGCGGTCAGCTCCGGGTCAGCCTGGCCGCCGTGCCGGACCGTACCCGATGGTTCGGCGCGAAGCTGGCCGCGACGGCCGTGGTCGCCCTCGTCGCCGCGATCCCCGCCGTGCTTCCCGGGCTGCTCGTCCAGCACGTCGTCGCGGGCGGGTCCGCCCCGGGCCGTACCGCGACGGGCCGCCCCGTCACGGACCTGCTCGCGCTGCTGACCGCCTACCTGCTGTTGAGCCTGGTCGGTTTCGGTTCCGCGTTCCTCGCCCGGGGCTTCGTCACACCGCTGGCCGTCCTGTTCACCCTGCCGGTGCTGTCGACAACGCTTGCCGGACGGTTCCCGCAGGTCGTCAGGTTTCTCCCGCACGAGGCGACGCTCAGCTTCCTCGGCCGGGCCGCCGACCCGGCCACCGCCCTGGGACGGGGTGCCGGGCTGCTTGTGCTCACCGGCTGGGCGCTGCTGTTCGTCGGCGTCGCCTGGGCCCTGACCGTGCGCCGCGACACCTGACTCAGTCCTGGACGAGTGTGGCGAAGGGCTCGCCGCGGTTGAGCCGGTCGACGAGGTCGAGCACGGCCGGTGGGCCACCGTGTGCGTCGACCCACCGGTACACCCGGCAGGCGGCTCTGGCGTACACCTGCTCGTCCGCGCTGGCAGCGGAGAGCCATGCGGTCAACGTCCGGGGCAGTGGCTCCGGTGAGGCGTCGCGGCAGCGGTCCGGGGCGGTCGGCGGCAACAGGTAGCGCTCGTCGTTCGAGACCAGGACGGCAAGTCCCTCGTCGAACCACTGGGGAATCTGGTCACGCGGGGCGTCGAGGCGCACATGGAACTCGACGTGCGAGAGCTCGTGCGCGGCGATCACCGGGTCGACGCCCCGGGGCGAGAGCATCACCGCCTGGTTGCGTACCGCGACCCCCCGCTCGCCGCCACCACCGATCCGTCGGTAACAGTCGCGGGTGAGGCAGGCGAGCACCGTCGGCTGGCTCCGGCGCCCCTGGTAGAAGGCGTCGACCCGCGCGACGGCGTCGCGGTGCATCTCGACGAGTCGCTGCCGGTCGGCGTCCGACAGGTCGGGTTCTGCATAGAGTCCGTCCCGCACCGGCACGAGCCCGTAGCACCGGGGGCAGGTCGTGGCGGCAACCGACGGGTACGCCAGTACCAGCGTCGTACCCACCGCCAGCACCAGGACGCCCAGGCCGGCCGCCAGCCATGCCCAGCGTCGCCGTCGACGTGGTCGTGTACTCACTCGAAGTTCCTCCCGGCGCTGCGGATCGGCCAGCGCTCATCGGGGCCACGCTGGAGTCGACGGTTCGCGACGGCACCAGCCTGGGGTGGGCGCGGGGTCGCGCGCGTCACCCGAAAGTAGACGTCTGCCCGCGATCGGCAACGCCCTCACCACCGACCGCGAGTCCTCGAACCCGTGGCCGTCGGTCGACTTCCTGAGCTGCCGTGCGGTCAGGGTGTCCGGAACTCCCAGACCGGTAGCTGGGGCTCGTCGTTGTGCACGACGATGTCGGCGTACCGGGTCGGGTGGACCGTGGCGAAGTAGAGCTGTTGGGCGGGGATGTAACGCTCGCGCCAGCGCCGCTCGATGTTGGCCTGAGAGGACACCCGGCGCTCCCGGATCATGGCACGGTCCACGGTCTTCTCGAGCGACGTCGACACGAAGACGCGCAGGTCCCACCGGTCGATCAGTTCCGGGCGCAGGAGGAAGACGCCGTCGAAGACCAGCACGGCGTCGGCCGGGGCGGTCGTGGGCGGCGGGGACAGCGCGGTATCGGTGCTGTGGTCGTACACCGTGGGTTGGAAGCGTCGATCTCCGCCCGGGCCGAGCGGATCGAGCAGCACCCCGTTCAGCGCCTGGTGGTCGTGCGCGTCGAAGTAGCAGCCTTCGGCCGAGTACTCGCCGCGCGGATAGCGCTGTGCCCGGGGGAAGAGGAAGTCGTCGATCGTCGCGCGGATGACGTCGCGGCCCTGCGCACGTAGGACGACGGCCAGCTCGTCGGCGAGGGTGGTCTTGCCGGCGGCGGGCGGTCCGTCGACGGCAACCCGGGTCGGGTGTGCGACCGTGACGGATCCGACCGCCTCCGCCAGGCGGGCGAGCATCTCGCCGCGAGTGCCTCGGTCCATGTCTCGCCCGTCCTGGTCTCACGAAGGTCACCGTGCCGGGCCGACCCTATGCCGTGCCGAGCCTTTCGCGCCTCCCCAGGCCCGAGCCCGCGGAATCGCCGCACCCGCAAGTGGCTGCCCCGGGCGACACAGACGCACTGTGACGCCGGCGCTGGCCGCCCGGTTGGGAGTGCGGACCGAGGACCGACGCCGAATTGAGGATGCGAGGGCGTGGCCGATTCGGTACGAATGCCGGTGTGTCAGAGCTGAGTCCGCCCGTCGTACGGGTGCATCGATCGTTCGTCGCCGCCATGGCCGAGTTCCGCGCCGAGGGGCGCGGTAGTTCCGGCGATAACACGATGATCGGGGCCGAGCTGCGTGAGTTCGGGGACCGCTGGGCGGCACCTGAGGAATTCGCCGCGTACGTCGACTGGTTGCGGTCCCAGGCCCTGGAGGATTCGCCCCGACCTGACGGCCACGTGCCGTCGACCACGCTCTGGTGGGTCCAGGACGACGACTACCTCGGCCGCCTCGCGATCCGGCACCGCCTGACCCCGCGGCTGCGGGAGATCGGCGGCCATATCGGCTACGACGTGCGGCCGTCGGCGCGACGTCGCGGCCATGCCACCGCGATGCTGCGCGCCGCGTTGCCGGTGGCCTACGGCTTGGGCATCGAGTCCGCGTTGCTTACCTGCGACGTGGACAACGTGGCATCCCGCAGGGTGATCGAGGCCAACGGCGGCATGTTCGAGGATCAACGCGGCGGGAAGTTGCGATTCTGGGTACCGACCGTTGACCGCCCGCCAGTCGCCCTGGGTGAGCACCGGCCGTGACCAGGATCGGTATCAGCGGGAGCTGACGCGTGGCCGGCGGCGGGGCCGGAAAAGGCCGGCTGCCGTCGTCACCGCCACTGTCGCCGGCCGGCCGGCGGCTCAGCGACGTCCGGGGGTGTGGTGGAGGAAAGTGGTCCAGGCGGTGGGGGAGAAGCGGAGGATCGGGCCGGTCGGGTCCTTGCTGTCCCGGACTCCGACACTCGCCCGGACTCCGACACCGCCCGGGATCTCGGCCTGGCCGGGCGGTGTGGGCAGGCTGTCGGCGACCTCGACGCAGTTGCCGCCGTTGTCGCCGCTGCGGCTGCTCTTGCGCCACCGGACGCCGGTTGTTGTCGGTTCAGCCATGGTGGACCTCCCTGCGGATCGTGTCGATGAGGTGTCGGGACTGGTGTTCGTCGAGGGCGAGGGTGTCGAGGCTGGTCCAGATCCGCTGGTACGCGTCGACCTCGGTGACGTCGTCGAGATAGAGCGCCCCGGTCAGGAACTCGCGGTAGACGAGCGACGACGGGCCGGCGTTGCTCCCCTCGTCGGCTGGCCGCACGGCGGTCGGCCCGTCGTCGACTGACGGAACGGCGGACGGGTTGGGTGGCTCGTTGTCGGGTGACGGGACGCCGGACGGGTCGGGTGGCTCGTTGTCGGGTGGGAAGTCGAGCAGGGTGAACGCTCCGGCGACGGCGCCGTGGTGGGCGCCGGCGGCGAGTGGGACGACTCGGATCGTGACGTACGGCAGTTCGGACGCCTCGCACAGTCGCCGGAGCTGACCGGCCATCGTGGCACGGCCGCCGACGACCCGGAGCAGTACCGCTTCGGAGAGGATCACGTCGAGGCGGGGTGGTGGGGGTAGGTGTCGGCGGAGCAGACGCTGGCGGTGTAGGCGTACCTCGGTCAGGCGGTCGCGGTCGTCGTCGCTTGTGGCGAGGCGGGTCTGGAAGACGGCGTACGCGTACTCCGGGGTTTGGAGGAGGCCGGGGACGAGCAGGTCGGCGTGTTCGCGGAGCCGATGCGCGACGGCCTCCAGCCGTAGATATGGGGTGAACCAGTCGGGGATGGCGTCGCGGTAGGCGTACCACCAACCGGGCGGTCGGGGCGCCGCCGGCCCGGGGCACGGCGTGTCCGAGGCCGGGTCGGCGGCGCCCGTGATCACGTAATCGTCGGCCTGCCCCAGCAGGCCGGCGTTTACCGGATCATGGCCGGGGTGGGGCCGGGCAGGGCTGGTCACCAGGGGCCGCGATTCGGGGTACTGGTCGCGGCGGTGCGCCGCTGCTGTTCGTTGAGGTAGCACCGGGTGTGCCGGGTCTGCCACTGGCGCAGCCCCTGGCGGATGCGCTCGGCATCGGCGCGGGCGATCGATTCGGAGCGGAGTACCTGGTCGAGTTCGTCGGCGACCTGGCGTAGGTAGGCGTACACCTCGTCGGGGTCGAGGCCGCGCCACCGGCGGCCGAACGTCTTGGCGCGGACCTGGTAGGACCGGATCCGCTGCCCGACGCGGTAGAGCATCGGGGCACTGTTGTTGCTGGTCACGCTCATCATCGGTTCCTCTCGCGATCAGGCGGCGCCGAGGCGGGCGGGGTCGTCCGCCGCCGTTTCCGGATGCGGCGGCGGCCGGTGGCCCGGCACCCGCCCCGGGCCAGTTCGGGCCCCCGACCACCGGCAGGGGGTCCGGCGGTCGGGGGAGTCTGGGTCAGGTGGTGGTTGCGCCGGTGATCCGATCGGCGTACGTGGCGAGCGCGGCGACCGCCTCGGTCAGGTTGTCGGTGAGCAGGCCGAGGTGGTCGGCCGCCTGCGACCAGTCCTCGGTGACGCCGACGATCCGCAGCCTCGGGTCCTCGTCGTCCCGGAGTTGCCGTTCGGCGGCGCGGAGCCGGCCGGGGAGCCCGGCGAGGCGTTCGGCGGCCTCGGCGAACTGGGTACGTGACTCGTCCAGCGAGGCGACGACCCGGCCGATGCTGGTCACGTCACCGCCGCCGATCTGGTCCCGTAGCCGGGCCAGCCCGCTGCCGAGCAACTGTTCGACGTGGCTGGCCAGGTCGAGGGCCTCCTCACCGCAGCGGCGGGCCAGGCGCAGTTCCGGGTGCATCGACCCGTCACCGGCCCGGCCGAGCAGCACGGCCGCCGCCGCGACCGTCAGGTACGCCTCACGCAACTCGCCACAGACCCGCTCTGCGGCCCACGCCGCACCCTCCACACCCGTGGCCAGGTCACCTTCCACATCCGTCGGTACGTCTGTCGTCGCCGCTTCCGACACTGTCACGCCGAACTCCTTCGTAGGGGGTGTGCTGCTGGTGCTGGTGGTGCCGGGGCGGACAACCCGAGAGCCGATCTGCCAGCCCAACTTGCTGCTCAAACGTATGCGAGGTACCTTGACGTATGACAACAGTACTCGTCAAGAGCACACCGCATGTTGACGTACGACAAGTTGACTCGTGCCTCTTGACGTGCGCCTACCGTCGCGTTCATGCGGCTCATGGGTGCTCACGAGATCCGGATGCGGCTGGGCGGAATCAGCCGGCAGCGCGTCTACGCGATCACGTCGCACCGGTCGTTCCCGGCCCCGATTGCCGATCTGCAACAGGGCAAGGTGTGGCGCGCCTCGGACGTCGAGAAGTGGATCGCGAAGTACCGACCGGAGCTTGCCGGCCAGGGCGACGACGAGGAGTAACTAGCGCTCGACGACTCACGTGTGAGGGATCAGCAGACCATGCCGTACGTCGTGCCGTTGTGGAGATCGATCCGGGACGACCTCCGTGCCCAGGTCAAGGCCGGCCTGCTCCAACCACGGCAGAAGCTCCCGACGACACGCGAGCTGATGGCCCAGTACTCGACCACCTCAGCGACCGTCCGGCGAGCCATCGACTCGATGATCGAGGCTGGCGAACTTATCGGCCGGCAAGGTCTCGGCGTCTTCGTGGCTGAGATCGACCAGGAGCCCTCGTAGGGACCTCGGTGGCGGTCGGCCGGCGATGCTCCGGTCTCTCGTGCGGGCGCCTACCGTCGCGATCATGCGGCTCATGGGTGCCCACAAGATTCTGGTGCGACTGGGTGGGATTAGCCGGCAGCGCGTCTACGCGATCACATCGCACCGGTCGTTCCTGGCGCCGATCGCCGAGGTGCAACAGGGCAAGGTGTGGCGTCGGATGTCGAGAAGTGGATCGTGAAGTACCGACCGCAGCTTGCCGGCCAAGGCGAGGACGAGGAGTAACCAGCGCTCCAACGGTCCGGCGGCGAAATTAGGTCAAGATCGATGCCGGAGCATCTAGGCGCTCTTTTCGAGGGTTCAAGGCGCTACGTAACGTCGGCCTGGACCTGTGGCGGACGGGGAGGCCGTCGCGGAAGAACTTGTGATCCTCCACGTCGACCATTCCCGTACCACATGACAACCTTCCGGGTGTCAACCGCTCGCCTGTAGTGGCTCCTCTGGACGGCCCCCAAGAAGGATCGAGGTTAATACTCCAGGTCGCCTGGCTTCGTTGGATGTTCAGACATCAAAGGGAGCGGCGTACTGCTCAAAGCTTTTTGTGGTTCCCGTCGCCCATGAAAGCTCTTACTGCGTCGCGAATTGCGTCAGCATGAAGATAGATGTCGTCAATAGAGCTGATTAGATGACGAGTCTCCGTCTTGTCGGCATCAAACGTGCCAACGTACTTCCGCGCCTTCCCGTTGAAATGCAGCCGAGCGATGGGTTTGCGGTTGTTGTCGTCGAGAATCACTGCGAAGTATGACTTGGCGTCGCGGCCAACAATACGTTGGGGCTTGACTTCACTGCACGCGATCGCCTTGATGATTTGGTAGCCGGTCAATTCCTCTAGTGTGGTTTCCACCTCTGTGTCTCGGGCGACATCGCTCAGTGCGACCTCTTCGCTTTCGAGCACCTCGGCGGGAGATTCGGTGGCCTGCGTGGGGAGACTTGTGTAGAGTGCGCCCTTCAGTCGTTCGTTCACTTGATCTCTGATGAACTGCGACGCGGCCTTGGCGACGAGTGACCTGAATTGTTCGCGCCGCTTTTGGGTAAATGAGCCGTCGTATACTCTCGTGGCGAAGAACTTGACCCACTCATCCTCAGGCTCCTTAAACTGCGCAGCCATCGAACGCTTGATCTGGCCGAGATACTTCAACTCTTCGGCCGCGCTGATGATCGACTCTAGATCGAATACCTCTTTCGTAAGCTTGCGCAGTTCCGGCAGTAGGGCGTCGTCAATATCCTCCAAGTCCAGTACGAGGAAGGGCTTGGCGTCCATCTTGTTGGGGGCATCGAGGTCGGTGTAGAAGTGGTAGGTCTGCCCATTGGTGAGGATGGCGATACGCGCATTCGTGACGGAGAAGTATCGATAGAGCTGAGACGCGTGTTCAATTTTTAGGGAATCGCGTGGCTGCTTGCATTCGATGAGGATTTGTACCTCGCCGCCCCGCACGATCGCGTAGTCGACCTTCTCGCCTCTCTTGACGCCGACGTCGGCCGTGAATTCCGGTATGACCTCCAGTGGATCGAAGACGTCGTAGCCGAGGATCATTGAGGTGATCTCAGCAAGGATCCGGGGGCGGTTCGGGATGACACGGGCGTACCGTCCATAGCGGACAGCTTTTGATAAGGACGTGGAGCCATCGGTAGACAGGTTCTTGCGACGGAATCGGTCTCCG